>NZ_JAQPOK010000069.1 GCF_030068445.1 Roseofilum halophilum BLCC-M91
GCCGCAGGACTTGCGGTGTCAGTCTGTGGAGCGAGTGTAAGACCAGAGCGGAGTAAATCCGTAAAGGCAACTGCTATGAAGCAGAAACCTAAATTGTGAGGTTTAGGAATCACCGCCCTTCTAGGGCGGTGAGGATGTCAATCTCCCTCTTGTGTCAATTTCAGAGATCGCGTCGCCGTTCCTGCAAGAGTTCTAGAATTCAGTCAAAAAAAGGGTTTTCCCAGTTTGACAAAAGAGGGCTAATCGAGTCCCTGGTCACCTATAAATCAGGATTTGGTCGCGGGAAAAGTGCCCAAGGGTGCGTAAAGCAGGGGGCAGTGGCGATCGCAGATGTATACGCTCTGGAGGATGGGTGACTCCTCCCCAATGTCGGGCTAATGTGCCCAGTAATTCGTCTTGCTGAAGACGAAACCCTTCAATGTCCCAGCCTTGGTTCATGATACTAAACCAGACTAACCCCCGATCGCGGGTAAAGATTACGCCCGCTAAAGCGCTCACAGTTGATAATGTACCCGTTTTAACGATACTATACAGGGGTGGCTGGCGATCGTGAATCGTTCCTCCATCATACCCAACCACCGGAAAAATATCGGCAATACTGAGATGGTAAAACTGTAAATAAGATTGAATGGCCATCAATAACAGGACAGAAGCACGGGGAGACATGCGATTGTCTTGACCTAATCCCGATCCATTGATCAGGTGTAGTTCGGCTGCGGGAATACCGGCAAACGTGCGTGCCATCTCTTCGACCCGATCGCCTCCTCCTAGGGATTGGGCAATGGTTTCCGATAACCGATTGTGACTATAGACATTCATGCGTCTGAGGATCTCCACCAGTGCCAGAGACCGATGATATAACACTGGGGTCAAGGGATTAGGGGGAACTTGGGAACGAATGGAACCGGCGATCGCTACTTGGGGCCGTGGTAAATGATGGGGTAAACTGCGATAGTGATTTTCCAGGTGAGTATCCCAGAGATCGGCGTTAATGCTGCGATAAAACAGTTCCCCCACCGTAGCTAGATCGGTTTTATAGTTCATCCACATCGGGCCCGTAATGATTAAATCGCCGGTAACTTGCGTAATTCCTAATTGATGAAGCTGCTGACCCATGGCGATCGCCTCTTGCCACACCAACAGGGGATCGCCTCCCCCGATAATCACTAAATCCCCTTCCACCACACCATCTTCGATTTTACCGGCGATCGCCACTTGCGTCGTAAACTGATGATAGGGGCCCCACTCTTTCAGAGCCGCTAACGTGGTCGCTACTTTGGTTAAGGAAGCACCAGAAAATAACGCTTTGCCCTGATGGTTAAATAAAATCTGTTCTCCCGATTGTAACCATACACCATGAGCGCTTTGACCGAGGCTTTTTTGACTCCAACTTTTGAGATACGGGTCAATCTGGTTAGCCAGATCAACCGTTGGATCGGAATACAGAACCCATCGAGAGGTATTTTGTTGCCAAGTCACCGGGATTTGCAAAACCGCCTCTAATCCCGCTCGATCTAACCATAAGGCTAGGGGTATTGCACTTAACCATTCCAACACGATCGATCTCCAGTCGCGGAAAACACTCTAAGGTTAACTACCGTTGAAGATGCACCCAGGCTCTCCCATCGCAAGTTGCCTCAATGATTTATCATAAATTTTATGTAACTTAAGATAACATTGTTATGCCCTCAACCGCAGATTTTTTACAGGCTTCTGAGTGGTTTGCGATCGCCACTGGAGTCAGCATTGCCTTTACCGTCCTTTGCTTTTTATTTAAGTGGGGGTTTCGCTTCCGCTTTGTCGGCATCAGTTCGTTTATGGTGGTCTTAACCGTCAGCTTATTTTCCTTGAGCTTAGTTCCCTTTACCCAAACGGTCGTTCCTGGATCGGTGCGTTATTCTCTCGTGTTTGATAATGGCGCAACCCATACTGTGATTGCCGTACCGCCCCAAATTACGGAATCGGAATTAGAAGCAACCCTCAAGCAAGCAGCCATTAACCTCTTTTCCTATGGGCGATCGGCAACCGATAGCGATCGCTTAACCGTACTTGCACGCACCATTGTCCACCCCGACTCCAAAGTATCAGAGGCGATATATTTAGGAAAAGCGGAACAATCCATTTATCAAGGAGACGATCAAAACATTACTGTGGAGATTGACCAACAAAAACTCAAACAACTTCAGACATTGAACCTTTCTTAATCGGGAGATCCAGAGTTCAAATCCTCCCCGCCCTGGAAGGACGGGGTTTCAGCCCCATTTTTGGGGTGAACTTAACTTTGTCCGGGAATCGTAATATCGATCGCCGTCACCTGACCATCGTCACTTAACGCGCTCAAAGGTGGGTTAATTTGTTCTTGATTTCCTACCACCAAGGTCACCATTTTTTCCGGTTTCAAATACTCCTGAGCCACTCGTTGTACATCTTCAATGGTGGTTGCTTCCACACCCCGTTGATATTGGAAAATAAAATCTTCAGGATAGCCATAATAGGAATAGCGCATCAGGCGGGAAAGGGTTTGGGAGGGTTTTTGGAAATTAAACACAAAAGAATTGAGTACCCCATCCTTAGCGGCCGTTAATTCTTGGTCAGTAATCGGGTTTTGGATGATGCGATTCAACTCTTGGCGCAGGGACTCAATAAAGGGAACCGTTGCTTCTGAACGAGTTGAACCCCCAGCAATTAATATCCCTGGATAGTCATAACGAGGACTCCAAACGCCATAGACAGCATAAGCTAACCCTTGACGCGATCGCACCTCATTAAACAAACGACCCCCCAACCCATTCAACACCTCATTCATCACCGACAGGGCAAAAAAGTCAGGATTATCCAACTGTCCCCCCAAATGACCCATCAACACATTGCTCTGAGTCAGTTGGGGTTGATTAACCATAAAGATCCCTTCGGTTTGCGCTTGGGAAACCTGGGGTAGGGGAGGACGCTTAAAATTAGGATTCGGTTGCCAATCTCCAAATGTCGCTTCTAACTTTGCTCGCATTTGGCCTGGATCGAAATCGCCGACCAAACCCAACATCATATTATTGGGGACAAAATACTGTTGATAAAAGTCAATTAAATCCTGCCGTTTAATCGCGTCTAAAGTCTCATATTCCACCGTCCGCGCATAGGGACTTTCTGCCCCATAAATCAACTTCTGAAATTCTCGACTAGCGATATTATCTGGGCTATCATTGCGACGGGCAATACTGCCTTCGAGTTGAGTTTTGGCTAACTCCAGTTGCTGGGGATCAAAGGCCGGTTGACGCAACACTTGGGCAAATAGTCTTAACACCTCATCCGTATCCGGGGTTAGGGCGCTAAAATGGGCGGTAGCAGCCGAGGTACTAATCGAGGTTTCAATGGAAGCGGCTCGATCTTCGAGCGCTCGGTTGAGTTGATCGGGGGTATAGGTTTGGGTTCCCCCACTACGCATCACGGTTCCGACTAACCCCGCTAACCCGACTTTTTCCTGGGGTTCCAGGCGATCGCCCGTATGAAACATCGCTCTTCCCGTCACCAAGGGTAAGTCCCGGTCTTCCATCAAAAAGACCTCAATCCCATTGTCCATCGTAAATTGGGTATACTCTGGAACCGTCACCTCCGGAAGGGGAGGAAAGGTTAACTCGTCGTAGGGCTTGGCCTGAGCTGCAACCGCCGATTCATGCCATTGAACCGTTAAGGTTAAACTGAGTACCATTAAAGCCAGCCACAGCCCCCGAACTATCTTTTTGATCACTCGTCTTACTTGCATCATTGTTTTGGGTAATGGGTAATGGGTAATGGGTTTTAATTACTTGCCGTTAACAAGCGCCCGATGGTGCGATTTTCTGGGGTAAACGTTGTTTTTGCGACGCGCTGAATCGCTTCCGGAGTCACCGCTTCAATGGCTTCAATTTCCTGAAATAAATTGCGCCAAGATCCACTTTTAGCTTCATATTCAGCTAACAAACTGGCTAAACCTGAATTCGAGTCCAATGTGCCGAGTAAACTGGCTTTGGCTTGAGTTTTCACCCGGTCTAATTCTTCTTGGCTCACGGGTTCGGTTTTCAGTCGTTCAATTTCCATGCCTAAAGCTTCTGCTACCCGATCAACCGTACTTCCTGGAGCGGTTAAACTGTAGAACAGCATTAAATTGGGGTATTTATCTCCAGGGAAGCCACTAAACCCAGCCGCAGATAGGGAAACTTGTTTCTCTTCGACTAAGGATTTATACAAGCGAGCCGTGCGCCCATCACTGAGAATCGCCCCCATCAGATCGTAGACCGCGTGATCGGGATGACTTCCGGCTGGCCGGTGATAGCCTTCGAGGTACATGGGCTGGGTGGGTAATTCTAGGGTGACTTCTCGCGTTTCGGTTTGCGGGGGTTCCACCGGTAGATTGACCTTGGGAGTGGGGCGAGCAGGAAAGCGACCAAAATAGGTTTGAGCTAGTTTTTTGACTTCTGAGGTGTTAATATCACCGACGATCGCCACAATTAGATTATTGGGCACATAATAGGTCTCGAAGAAATCTCTCACATCTTGCCGTCTCAGGTTGCGTAAGTCTTCTTCATAGCCGATCACGGGTTGGCGATAGGGATGAACTTTGAAGGCGGCATCTTGGAAGGCTTCAATCATTTTGCCGATGGGGGAATTATCCGTACGCATCCGTCGCTCTTCGAGAATCACGTCTTTTTCTTGATAAAATTCCCGAAATACGGGGTCTAGGAAGCGATCGGATTCTAGGGACATCCACAACTCTAATTTATTAGAAGGCAGGCTAAAGAAGTAGCGAGTAGCATCAGTCGAGGTTGTGGCATTGAGTCCGACTCCTCCGAAGCGTTCGACGATTTGACCAAATTCGTTTTGTTTGATGTATTGGGAGGCTTTTTGATTGATCCGAGTGAATTCGGCTTGTAGGTCTTGCGCTTTTTCGGTATTTCCGTTGGCTTTAGCGGCTTGAATTCGATCGAAGAGGCGATCGAGTTCATCCATTAAGGGTTTTTCGGCTTCATAGTCCGTTGTGCCAATATCTGTCGTTCCCTTAAAGGCTAAGTGTTCCAAGTAATGGGCAACACCGGTTTCACCTACGGGTTCATTGGCTCCGCCGACATCTGCGTAGAGCATGAAGGAGACTACCGGGGCTTGATGG
The DNA here is from genome assembly GCF_030068445.1 of Roseofilum halophilum BLCC-M91. GTDB lineage: Bacteria > Cyanobacteriota > Cyanobacteriia > Cyanobacteriales > Desertifilaceae > Roseofilum > Roseofilum halophilum. Next base: position 5,138 of record NZ_JAQPOK010000069.1, read on the forward strand.
CGTTCTAGGACAATAAATTTGATGCCATTTTCTAGTGTAAAGGTTTTAACTTGTTTTTCAACTTTATCTAAATAGGGTTGAATGGAAAACTCGCTCGAATCTTGAATTAAGGCGATCGCCGGTTGTACCCCCAGTACATAAATACTCAGAAATACACTCAGCAGTATCACGCCTAATTTCTTGAGATTCCCCGGATCGATTGACCAGATGTTTTTCATAATTCACATAACCTTAACTTGTTAGCAATACTGATTACCGATTACCCATTACCGCGCAAAGCCCTATAACTTAAGACTTCACTTTACCAAAGCGGCGATCGCGCTTTTGGAACTCCCATAGCGCCCGATGCATCTGGGCGCGGTCAAAATCCGGCCACAGGGTATCCGTAATATAAATTTCCGAGTAGGCCAACTGCCACAGGAGGAAATTACTAATTCGCATTTCCCCACTGGTGCGAATCAACAGATCCGGATCGCCAATACCTACGGTACACAAATGGCGCTCAAACAAGGCTTGGTCAATATCTTCAGGATTTAATGTGCCCTGTTTCACTTCAGCCGCTAGAGCTTGACAGACTTGTAAAATTTCCTGCCGTCCCCCATAATTCGTCGCCACCGTAAAGCGCATCCCTTGATTTTCCGTCGTGCTGCCCACGCTGCGATGCATTTGTTTTTTCAAGGACTCTGGTAACTCTTGAAGTTTGCCCACTAACTCTAAATGGATCTGGCGCTGCATCAGTTCCGGTAATTCCCATCGCAAGAACTGCTCAATCAACGTCATAATCACGTTAACTTCCTGCTGGGGGCGATTCCAATTTTCTGTAGAAAACGCATAAACCGTCAAGGCTTGAATTCCCCAATCATCACAACAGCGCACCAATTCTCGCAAGGCATCCACCCCACGGGGATGTCCCATAATTCTAGGAAGTCCTCTGCGCTGGGCCCACCGACCATTACCATCCATAATTACTGCAACATGACGAGGAAGCTTTTGGGGATCGAGGTCACTAGGGAGAGTCTTCAAAGTATTGTCAATAATTTGCTTTGCAGTCATTTTTTCTTTTGAGAATCAGAAGAAGGTAAACGGAGTAGGCGTGCAACCATGGCTGCGCCTTGAGAATTGATTTGGCGGCCCAAATTTCGCAAATCGGGGGCTACAGCCTCCCGTTCTACTGATTGAGAGAATTTGGCTTCCAAGAGTTCCTTTAGTTTACTGCTGGTTAAGGGACGATTCAGGAGACCCCCCTCGGCCAGAGAAATAGAGCCAGTTTCTTCAGAAACAACGACGCACAGACAGTTTTCTACCCGGTCAGTAATGCCCATGGCGGCTCGGTGACGAGTGCCCAGCTTACGGGAGGCGGTGCGATCGGATAGGGGTAAAATCACTCCGGCAGCAATAATGCGAGACATGCGAATCCAAACGGCTCCATCATGTAACAGGGTACTGGTTTGGAAAATAGTTTGTAATAACTCCTTGGAGACTTCTGCATTTAACCTTACACCAGGAACTGAAAAATCGCGTTCGTCAATGGGCCCGGTGGTTTCTAAAATCAGCAGTGCCCCGGTTCGATTTTGAGAGAGGTCTTTGACTGCATCGACAATTTCATCAATTACACTCTCAGCTTTGGGGGGAGGTTCCGATGGGGGGAGGAACAAATCAATGATTTGTCCTTGGCCCAATTGTTCTAAGAATCGACGAAACTCGGACTGCAAAATTACAGCCATCGCGACAGCAGAACCAATAACTAATTTGTTTAACACAAAGCTGAGTAGGGTTAAGTTGATGAGGGTACTGATGGCGGTGGCCAGCATTAAAAGAATGAATCCTCGCACCATCCACAAGGTTCGACGTTCACCAATAATCATCAAGACCATGTAGGTCAATATCAAGACCAAGATGAAGTCAACCGTATGCAGCAGGTTTTTTTGAGTATCAGTTAAGTTGGATAACCATTGTGTTAACAGATCTCCCATAGCTAGGGAATAGGGAATAGGGAATAGGGAATAGGGAATGGGGAATGGGGAATGGGGAATGGGGAATGGGGAATACTGCTATATCCTACCTTGGACACTTGAGGCTAGGGACAGATTGAGTCTATCCCTAGCTTCGAGTCTGGGGTGACGGTTAAGAGATGGATTTGAGGCGATCCGGAAGGCGATCGCAGCTCACCAAGTCTTGATAGGTTTCCCGCTCAATAATCACTTGCCCTTGCCCATTTCCCACTAAGATAGCGGCTGGTCGGGTGACGCGGTTATAGTTGGAAGCCATACTATAGTTGTAGGCTCCGGTGGCAAAAATGGCGATCGCCTCTCCGGGTTGCAAGGGGGGAAATTGGGCCTGTTGAATGAGAATATCACCCGATTCACAATGTTTACCCGCTAGGGTTACGGTTTCTGTACAGGCTTCACCCATGCGATCGGCGGCCACCGCACGATAGAGGGCTTGATAGGTGATGGGACGAGCATTGTCGGACATGCCCCCATCCACGGCGATATAGGTTCGCATGTTGGGAATGGCTTTACGGGAGCCAACGGTGTAAGCGGTGATACAGGATGAACCGACTAAGGATCGGCCCGGTTCACAGATGATATGGGGGGGAGCAATTTGGGCGCGATCGCAGGCGGTAACCATGGCGGTACATACTTGTTTTACCCAAGCTTCAATGGAGGGGGGATCGTCCTCTTCCGTATAGCGAATGCCTAAACCCCCGCCCACATTTAAGACTGAGGGAGATAAGCCGATTTCCTTAGCTTTCAGGAACCATTGCACCATCACAGCCGGGAGATCGTGGTGGGGTTCTAGTTCAAAAATCTGCGAGCCGATATGGGCGTGAAATCCTTGGAAATCTAAGCTCTTTTCTTGGGCAATCCCTTCTAAAACGGCTTCAATTTGATTGGGATCGAAGCCAAATTTACTGTCAATATGGCCCGTGCGAATATATTCATGGGTGTGACATTCGATGCCAGGTGTCAGCCGAATCAGGATGGGAACGGTTTTGCCTTGCTCTCGACTAAGTTGGGCTAGGGTTTGCAGTTCTAACCAGTTATCGACAACCACATGACAGCCCACGTCTAGAGCTTCTGCGAGTTCGGTAGCCGATTTATTATTGCCATGGAAGTAAATCCGAGGGGCTTGAACTCCTGCTTGTAGGGCAGTGTAGAGTTCTCCACCAGAAGCTACATCAATGCCTAACCCTTCTGAGGCGGCGATCGCACAAATAGCTAAACAATTCCACGCTTTCGAGGCATATAGAACCGTGGCTTCTCCCGGATAGTAGCGCTTAAAGGCTTCTCGATATTGGCGACAGGCAGCGCGTAAGCCCTCCTCATCGAGGATATAGAGGGGAGAGCCATAGGTTTTCACTAACTCAGAAACAGTTACACCCCCAATGGTTAATTGATCGTTGCTGTTAACTTGAGCCGTTAGGGGCAGTAACTGTTGATTGGGCGATCTCTCACCCACAAGATTTTCGACGGAAGAAAGATAATCTGTGCCACGGGGTGGAGTAATACGGGAGGGTGTCGATACCATAATCTCAGGAAAGCGAGTTCGTCATTCATTATTAATTCGTTCTATACTCTATTGTCCATGGTGAACTGCAAATCACCAATAGTTATCTGTCAATCGGCTCAATACTCCTTTATGAACTCATCTATTGCTGTGCCTTTTGTTCTCCATGCGATCGCCCCAGAACACCTTAACGCCGTGGTTACCCTCGATCGCCTCTGTTTTGGCCAGTTATGGAGTTTGGAGGCTTACCAACGGGAACTCGACAGCCCCAATAGTGAGTTATTGGGTCTATCCTTGGGTGAGGAACTGGTCGGCTTTGGCTGTTATTGGGCGATCGTCGAAGAAGCCCATCTCACCATCTTAGCCATTCATCCCCAGTATCAACACCAAGGCTTAGGGCAAACTCTGCTCTGTGCCTTATTAGACTCCGCCCGCCACCGGGGACTAGAGCGAGCTACCCTAGAAGTCAAAGCCTCCAACCACCGCGCCCTGGGACTCTATCAAAAATTCGGCTTTCTCACCGCCGGACGGCGACGCAATTATTATCAAGAAACCGGTGAAGATGCCCTAGTCCTATGGCTCAAGGGTTTACAATCTCCCCAATTTCCAGAACAGTTAAGCCAGTGGCAACAGCAGAGCATCAATCTAAATCCTTAACCCAGAACAACTACCAGAACAAGTATGAGACAATCTAGAGCGAACTCGATCCAAAACACTCAACCATGACGACCCTCACCAACGTACTGGAAACTCCCCAAGAATGGGATCTTTCCGACCTCTATCAAGGACTCGACGACCCCAAAATTCAACACGATCTCGACCATCTCCAACAGCAAGCCACCACCTTTCGCCAAACCTATCGCGGCCAAATTTCCCAACTTTCCCCAGAGCAAATCCTTAACGGTTTACAACAACTCGAAACCCTCTTTCAGTCCTGTGGATACCTTTGGGCCTATCCCAGCCTAGTCTTTGCCGCCGACACCCGCAACAGCGCCGCCAAGCAACTCCTCGACCGGGTAATGGAAGCCGTCACTACCCTAGAAAATGAAGTCCTCTTCTTTGATTTAGAACTCAAAAATTTATCTGAATCCCAACTCGAACATCTGCAAAACGATCCCCTCTTAGCCTCCTATCGCTATTACCTGCAACAAATTGCCCAGTTTCGCCCCTATGCCCTTTCTGAAGAAGTTGAACAAACCCGAAATCAGGATAATTTAACCGGCCGTAGCGCTTTTATCCAACTGCGCTCTTTGCACCTAGGGGAACAGCAGTATACCCCAGTCACCACCCCAGAAGGAAAAAGGGCCGAAACCGAAGCCGATCTTTCGGCCCTGCGTTTGCATCCTTCCTCAGACATTCGCTATCAATCTTACATTTCCCTACGGGAAGTCATGCAGCAGCATAACTTGCTCTATGGCTATATTCTCAATAGTGTTGCCCAAGATCATAAGCTCGAAAATAAAATGCGGGGTCATGACTCGACTCTCAGCAAACAGCTTTTAGAAGATCGAGTTTCTCGACCCGTGTTTGAAGCGATTATGACTGGCATGGGCGATCGCTACGATCTCTTCCAACGCTATTATCATCTCAAGGCCAAAACCCTAGGCGAACCCATCCGCAGTTGCGATATTTATGCTCCTTGGACACAAGATCCCAGCCCCTCTTTACCCTATAACCTAGGAGTCGAAACTCTCTTAAAGGCCCTAGAGCAATTTGATATTAACTATGCTCGCCGCGCCGAAGAATTTTTCCTCAACAATTGGGTCGATGCCAAAGTCAGACCCGGAAAACTCGGCGGTGCATTTTGTGCCTATAACCATGGCAAACATAGTTATTTATTGCTCTCCTATACCGAGGATTATGACTCCCTGTTTACCTTGGCCCACGAAATGGGTCATGGTTTACATTTTGCCTGGATTGATGACCACCAGAGTTATTTTAACAGCAATCCTCCTATGGTCATGGCTGAGGTCGCTTCTACGTTTAACGAATTGTTGTTATTAGATTTTCTGTTGGCCTCTTCCGATCCGGCCTTAAAGCTCTCCATTTTAACCGGACAACTCGAAGATCAATTAAGCTTACTGTTCCGTCAGAGTACCGTTAGTCGCTTAGAATTACTCATCCATGAGCGAGCCACAGAAGGGAGTTTTGACCACCATTTTGTCAATCAGAAGTGGATGGAGTTGTATGAACAGCTTTGTGGAGAGGCGATTACCCTATTGCCCGAACATCAATATGATTGGGGGAGAATTGGTCATATTTTCTTTAAGCCGTTCTATTGCTATCAATATACTGCTTCCCATATTGTTAGCTTGGCCTGTTATCAGCAATATCGACAACTGGGTAAGGAATTTGTCTCTGGATATTTAGAATTGTTATCCACAGGAGGAAGTGTGGATCAGGTTGAGGCTCTAAAACAGTATGTTGGCGTTGATTTAACCGATCCAGCCACAATTCATCTGGCTCTGGAGTATGTTCAAGGGTTGATCGATCGCTTGGAGGAAACCTTAAGCATTAATAAATCTTGAACCATCACCGCCCATAGCGCAACTAGCCAGAGGCCGTGCCAAACCAGTACCATGCTGGCTCTTGCCAGGGAATTTCCATCAAGGTACAAAACTGCCGAATTTTTGCTGGCCAAGAGGATGAAACCTCAAAATCAAGAGGACTAGCTTTGCCCATCGAACCTAGGGTGACCGACTCGCGCACGTAGATGTAAACAGCTTGCTCTATCCACTGCTTCAAGCGTAAACCCCAACTCTTGCCATCGGGGTTCGATATTTGTCAATGAATACAGCGTTTTTCGATGTTATGAGGTACAGTAATCGAAATGTTCCTTGAGAGTGTTGTCCCATGAAAAGCCTGAAGAATGGGCACGCATAGCGTAAAAAATGGTTTTCCCATTACCCATTACCCATTACCCATTACCGCGCGAAGCGCTGTATATCGCAATCAAGCCTTAGCGTTTGCATTCGATTCCTTAGCCTTAGCCCTAGCTCAAGAGGCGATCGCCTGTGAAATTCAGCAATCTCTTACCCTCGAACAAAAGTCATTCCTTTATCTACCTTTCATGCATAGCGAATCACTGCACATTCATGAAAGAGCAGTAGAATTATTTAGCGAACCGGGATTGGAGTCCAATCTTGAATTTGAATACAAGCACAAAGAAATCATCGAGATATTTGGACGCTATCCCCACAGAAATCATGTGTTAGGTCGCTTGTCTCTACCAGAAGAAACTGAATTTCTCAAACAACCCGATTCATCATTTTAATGGCTTGGCGATATGATGAGTGTACTATCTCTCCTCATTCCGGATGGGCTAACCCTTGTAAAGTTTGTCCTTTTTCCTGCTCGTTTAATCCCTTGCTCTGGAACAACACTTTAAACCCACCTAAACCCAGGGGATCGATGAGCTGATGTAAGGCATCTCGACGGCTTAAGAGTTGGGTAATGGAGAGGGAACTTTCCGATAAGGCGGCTAGGCGATCGCCTAAACCCAAAGCCATTAAAAACAAGCCTTGTTGCGTACAGCCTAATGGCTCTAGTCCCCAGGATTTACCCTCCTGTTCTAGGGTGGTAAAATCTACATGGGCAGTAATATCTTGATAGCCTATATTCACATAGGGGCAATCATGGCGATGGTGGCGGGTATAACATTGGAGGGTTCCGGTGCTGCGTCCGGGTTGATAATATCGCTCGGCAGTATAGCCGTAATCAATGGTGATCACATAACCCCGATCTAAGTGGGTGGCGATCGCCTTTAACCAGTCTAACATCGCTAAATTCACTTCCGTGCGATAGCCCTCTGGATAGGCATCCGAGCATAAATCAATGCCCAAGCGATCGAAATATTTCCCTAATTTCGGCGTAGATAACTCCCCCAACGCCTCCACCAAATTCTCCTCATCGTCCAGGGTAACAAACACTTCTTTCAGCCTCTCCCCAGAACGCACCACTAGATGAACTGGAAATGCATCGACCAATTCATTAGAAAAAAAACAGCCCTGAACTGACCTTAAATCTTCCCAGTTGCACCACTCTACTCTCTGGTTTTCACCTAACCAAGGGGCTAAAGTTTGTTGCTGTACCTGCCTTAAACCGGCAGATTTTTCGATAATCCGATAGTCGAGACTCTGAAAAAACTCAGCATTATTGGCTTCTAATTCTCCTAAAACATCCGCCGCCACTTGTCCCGTTCCCGCGCCCATTTCCACCAGAGAAAAGGGAGCCGGACAGCCCAAAATCTGCCACATTTGCACCCATTGCCGGGCCAAAAGCTGGGCAAAATCTGCCCCTAGACTGGCGGAAGTGAAGTAATCGCCAGATTTGCCAATTTCCGTCTGATAGGCACTGTAATAGCCAAATTCAGGGTGATACAGCACCGATTCCATATACTGGGCAAAGGAAATTTTTTTCCCTGGCGATCGCCGAATTCGAGCCTTGAGCCAGGGATACAACTGGGGATGATTGGACTCTTGCATAACTCCCTATTCTTCCTCTGGCGATGAAGTTCTCACCCGGACAGAATGGGCATGGGAGGGGAGTCCTTCCGCATCGGCTAAGGTCATAATGGCGCTGGCCATTTTATTTAGGGCAGTGGGGGAATATTGAATTAAGCTCGAATGTTTCATAAAGGTTTCGACTCCCAGTGCCGAAGCATAACGGGCTGCTCCTGAAGTGGGTAGGGTATGATTGGGCCCGGCTAAATAATCGCCCACGGCTTCCGGGGTGGAATAGCCCAGGAAAATCGCCCCAGCATGGCGAATTTGGGGCAGCAGATCCCAGGGTTCGGCCACTTCCAGTTCTAGGTGTTCGGGGGCAAACAGATTAGAGAGTTCTACGGCCTCCTGTAGGGAGTCTACCACCACAATTAACCCATAATGGGCGATCGCCTTTTCCGTGAGGATTTGGCGCGGATGGTTAATCAGTTGTTTGTCCACCTCAGCCGCTACTTCCCGTGCTAACGTGCGATCGGTGGTGATTAAAATGGCTGCTGCGATGGGGTCATGTTCCGCTTGAGCTAACAAATCAGTCGCCACATGCACCGGGTTCGCCTCACGATCGGCAATTACCAGCACTTCCGAGGGCCCTGCCAACGAATCAATCCCCACCACTCCATAGACCATTTTCTTAGCTAGGGTGACATAAATATTTCCTGGCCCCGTAATTAAATCTACCTTGGGAACCGTTTGTGTACCATAGGCTAACGCAGCGATCGCCTGAGCGCCTCCCACCCGATAAATCTCGTTCACTCCAGCAAACTGAGCCGCTACCAGCACGGCTGGACTAATGCCTTGATGAGTTCCTGGTGGCGTACACATCACAATCCGGGGCACACCCGCTACCTTCGCCGGTATCGCATTCATCAACACCGTACTCGGATAAGCTGCTCGTCCTCCCGGAATATAAATTCCCGCCCGATCCACCGGCGTATAATGCTTACCTAACACCACCTCATCTTGCGCAAAATGCACCCAAGACTTGGGCATCCGTTGGCGGTGAAACGCCTCAATCTGGCGACTAGCCAATTCAATGGCATCGAGCAGGGGCTTATCCACTTGCTGATAGGCCGCCTCTAATTCTAGGGCACTAACGCGCAACTGACTAACTTCTAGCCGTTGCCCATCAAACTCTTCCGTATAGTCCAAAAGGGCCCCATCGCCGTTGCGCCTTACGGTTTGCAGTACCTGCTGAACCGTCGCCTCTTTATGAACCATTTCCTCATCAAAGGTGCGATCGCAAATGCGCCGTAATTCTGCTTCTGCTTCAGATCGCTGGCTAATAATTCTCAGCATAGGTTAGATTGATTGCCATGTTAAGTCTCCCCATTGACGCAACCCAGACTCCAGATGCAACCCCAGGGTTCCATCCCCTCGATCCAGGCCATCGTCATCACTCTATAGCTTAACGTGGATTTGACGGGTCGGGTAAGATCCAACTCAGCAGAATAAATGCTATACTCAAATGTCTGACACTTTATCTTAGAATCTTAGATCGGGTCTATCCCGAATGCTGTTACTGTTACCCCAACTTTAAACACCGTGCCTAACATCAAGTCTGCTATCAAGCGCGTTCAAATTACTGAGCGCAATCGTCTCCGGAACAAATCCTATAAATCTGCGGTAAGGACTCTGATGAAAAAAATCTTTACCGCCGTTGAAGAGCAAGAGGCAAGCCCTAGCCCAGAAAAAGCGCAGGAAATTCAAACCCTGATGAATCAAGCGTACAGCAAAATTGATAAATCGGTGAAAAGAGGCGTACTTCATCGCAATACGGGCGCTCGTCGTAAAGCCCGTATCGCCAAGGCCCTGAAAAAACTAGAAACACCAGCAGCGGCCTCATAGCGCTGGATTCTCTCCCCTGTTAGTTTGGGGTAAGTTCAGACCACACCTTTAAGTTTACTGTCAATTCACCCCAAACTCCTGACCCCTGGGGGATCGGCCCAAAATTATCCCCCTAAACATTGGGATTCGATCGCCAGGAGTCCCTCACCGATCGCGAGTTGGGTAAAGGGGGTTTGGCTCTCTCCCAACCCGAACATGCTTGTTAAACCCTGAAATCTGGGAGAACCATGCAGTTAATCGATACCCATGTCCACATCAACTTCGATGTGTACAATCAAGAAAGAGAAGATTTAAGGAACCGATGGCGTGGTGCAGAAGTGGTTCAACTGATCCATTCGTGTGTCACTCCCAAGGAATTTGAAAGTATTTCTACCTTAGCCCACCAATATGAGGAACTCTATTTTGCCGTCGGGTTCCATCCCCTAGAGAGTCATAATTGGGTTCCAGAAATCGGGGAGCAAATTTTCAAGTTAGCCCAAAGCGATGCCAAAGTAGTGGCGATCGGAGAAACGGGCTTAGATTTTTACAAAGCCGAGAACCGAGAGCAACAACATCAGGCCCTAGAGGCGCAACTGAAAATTGCCCGTAAACTGGATTTACCGGTGATTATTCACTGTCGGGATGCGGCCGCTCCCTTGGCTGAATACCTGCAACAATTTTACCAAACCCACGGAAAACTCAAGGGAGTCATGCATTGTTGGGGAGGAACCCCAGAAGAAACCCAATGGTTTTTAGACCTAGGGTTTTACATTAGCTTTAGCGGCACAGTCACCTTTAAAAAAGCGACTCAAATTCAAGCATCTTGTCAAAGGGTTCCCGGCGATCGCCTGCTGATCGAAACCGACTGTCCCTTTTTGGCTCCTGTCCCTAAACGAGGCAAACGCAATGAACCCGCCTACGTGCGCTATGTGGCCGAGGCGATCGCCTCCCTGCGAGGCATCCCCTTAGAAACCCTCGCACGCTCAACCACCCAAAACGCCCAAACCCTCTTTCAACTGCCCACCCCATAGGGAACACGGGGATGGGGAGACACGGAAAAATGACCCATTACCCATGACCCATGACCCATTACCCATTACCCATTACCGAAGTTAATGAATCAGATTACCGAAACTTCCACCCAGTTTACCCTACCCGATCTGGTCGAAATCCAACGCTCAAGCTTTCGCTGGTTTCTAGAAGAAGGATTGGTTGAAGAACTCGACAGCTTCTCCCCCATATCAGACTATACCGGAAAACTCGAACTTCATTTCATCGGCAAAAACTATAAACTCAAACGTCCCAAATACGAAGTAGACGAAGCCAAACGTCGGGACGCAACCTACGCCGTACAAATGTACGTCCCCACCCGGCTGATCAACAAAGAAACCGGAGAAATCAAAGAACAAGAAGTCTTCATCGGCGAACTGCCCCTGATGACCGATCGCGGAACCTTTATCATTAACGGGGCAGAACGGGTAATCGTCAACCAGATTGTCCGGTCTCCAGGAGTCTACTACAAATCCGACACCGACAAAAACGGTCGTCGCACCTACAACGCCTCCCTGATTCCCAACCGGGGCGCATGGCTCAAATTTGAAACCGACAAAAACGGCCTCGTTTGGGTGAGAATAGACAAAACCCGCAAACTCTCCGCCCAAGTCCTCCTCAAAGCCCTGGGCATGAGTACCGGGGAAATCCTGGAAGCCCTGCGTCACCCCGACTACTTCCAAAAAACCATCGAAAAAGAAGGAGACTTCTCCGACGAAGAAGCCCTGCTCGAACTCTACCGCAAACTGCGACCGGGAGAACCCCCCACCGTCAACGGCGGGCAACAACTCCTAGAGTCCAGATTCTTCGACCCCAAACGCTATGACCTGGGCAAGGTCGGACGGTATAAACTCAATCGCAAGCTAGGCTTAACCGTCCCCGCCAGTATCAGAGTCCTCACCCCCAAAGACATCCTTTCCGCCATCAACTACCTAATCAACCTGGAATTTGACATGGGTAGCATTGATGACATTGACCACCTGGGAAATCGGCGCATTCGCTCCGTAGGCGAACTGCTACAAAACCAAGTGCGAGTGGGCTTAAATCGCCTAGAACGCATCATCCGCGAACGGATGACCGTTTCAGACTCCGACTCCCTAACTCCGACCTCCCTGGTCAATCCCAAGCCCCTCGTGGCTGCAATCAAAGAGTTCTTCGGCTCCTCCCAGCTCTCCCAGTTCATGGATCAAACCAACCCCCTAGCGGAGCTAACCCACAAACGGCGGTTGAGCGCCCTAGGCCCCGGAGGACTGACCCGCGAACGGGCCGGCTTTGCCGTGCGCGATATTCACCCCTCCCACTACGGTCGCATCTGCCCCATCGAAACCCCAGAAGGCCCCAACGCCGGGTTAATTGGCTCCTTAGCCACCCACGCCAAAGTCAACGAATTTGGCTTTATTGCCACCCCCTACTATCCCGTAGAAAAAGGCTACGTGCGCCGAGACTTAACCCCCATCTTCATGACAGCCGATGAAGAAGATGACCTGCAAGTGGCTCCCGGAGACATTTCTTGCGATGAAAACGGCAAAATCCTGGGGGAAATCATTCCCGTGCGCTATCGCCAGGAATTTACCACTGCCTCCCCCACCCAGGTAGACTATGTGGCCGTTTCTCCGGTGCAGATTATCTCCGTGGCAACGTCCCTGATTCCCTTCCTGGAACATGACGACGCGAACCGGGCCCTGATGGGATCGAACATGCAACGGCAAGCGGTTCCCCTGCTGCGGCCAGAGCGCCCCCTGGTGGGAACAGGACTCGAACCGCAGGCAGCGCGGGACTCTGGGATGGTGATTGTGTCTAAAACCAATGGGGTGGTGAGCTATGTGGATGCCACCCGCATTCAGGTAACCTCCGATCCCGAACCCGATCCTTCCGGATCGGAAGGAGACACCCTGCCTCCGAGGGTGATTCAGTATGAACTGCAAAAATATCAACGGTCAAACCAGGACACCTGTTTATCCCAGCGCCCCATTGTTTATGAAGGCGATCGCGTTTTAATGGGTCAAATTCTGGCCGATGGCAGCGCCACCGAAGGCGGAGAACTGGCCCTCGGTCAAAATATCCTAGTCGCCTACATGCCCTGGGAAGGCTACAATTACGAGGATGCGATCCTGATTTCCGAGCGCCTAGTTTCCGAAGACCTCTATACCTCCATCCACGTCGAAAAATACGAAATTGAAGCCCGGCAAACCAAACTCGGCCCCGAAGAAATTACCCGCGAAATTCCCAACGTCGGTGAAGACTCCCTGCGGAACTTAGACGAAGGGGGTATTATCCGCAAAGGAGCTTGGGTTGAATCTGGGGATATCCTGGTCGGTAAAGTGACCCCCAAAGGGGAATCCGACCAACCCCCAGAAGAAAAACTGCTGCGAGCGATTTTCGGCGAAAAAGCCCGCGATGTCCGGGATAACTCCCTGCGGGTTCCCAACGGAGAGAAGGGGCGCGTGGTGGACGTGCGGATCTTTACCCGCGAGCAAGGGGACGAGCTACCCCCCGGAGCCAACATGGTCGTCCGCGTCTATGTAGCCCAAAAACGGAAGATCCAAGTGGGCGACAAAATGGCAGGACGACATGGGAATAAGGGGATCATTTCCCGGATTTTGCCCCTGGAAGATATGCCCTATTTGCCCGATGGCACACCGGTGGATATTGTCCTCAATCCCCTAGGGGTTCCCTCCCGGATGAATGTGGGTCAGGTGTTTGAATGTCTGTTGGGTTGGGCAGGGGAAAACTTGGAGCGTCGGTTCAAGCTGCAACCCTTTGATGAAATGCACAGCCGGGAAATGTCCAGGGCAACGGTGCATAACAAGCTCAAAGAAGCCGCCCATTATACGGGTAAAGAGTGGCTCTATGACCCCAAAAATGCGGGCAAAATTCAGTTATTTGACGGTCGTACTGGGGAACCCTTTGACCGCCCCATTACCGTGGGTAAAGCCTATATGCTGAAATTGGTTCACCTGGTAGATGATAAGATCCATGCTCGCTCAACGGGCCCCTACTCCCTGGTGACCCAACAGCCCCTCGGTGGTAAAGCTCAACAGGGTGGACAGAGGTTCGGAGAAATGGAAGTTTGGGCCCTGGAAGCCTTTGGCGCGGCCTATACGTTGCAAGAGTTGCTAACAGTGAAATCGGACGACATGCAAGGACGAAATGAGGCCCTGAATGCCATTGTTAAAGGTAAGGCTATTCCTAGGCCGGGAACGCCAGAGTCGTTTAAGGTGCTGATGCGAGAATTGCAGTCCCTGTGTTTAGACATTGGCGTGCATAAAGTTGAAACTCGTGAAGATGGAGATTCCAGTGATGTGGAAATCGACTTAATGCAAGAAGGGTCTGGCCGGCGATCGCCCAATCGACCCACCTATGAATCGATTTCTTCCGATTTCTCTGACTAATAGGAATGGGGGAGTGGGGGAATGGGGGGATAGCCTGTTCCCTGTTCCCCATTACCGATTACCCATTACCGATTACCCATTACCGATTACCGATTACCCATTACCCATTACCCATTCCCATGATCTTCAAAAATCGCGTTATTGATAAAGGCCAACTGAAAAAACTGATTGCTGCTGCCTTTACCGAATATGGCAGCGCTCGCACCTCCCAAATGGCAGACCGGGTGAAAAACTTAGGCTTTCGCTTTGCCACTCGTGCTGGGATCAGTATCAGTGTGGATGATTTGCAGATTCCGCCCTCGAAGCAAGAACTCCTCGAAGCTGCCGAAGAACAAATCCGCGAAATTGAATTGCGCTATTCTAAGGGAGAAATTACGGAAGTGGAACGCTTCCAACGGGTAATTGATACCTGGAATTCCACCAGTGAAGCCCTCAAAGATGAAGTGGTGCGCTATTTTAAGGCCACAAATCCCCTCAACAGTGTGTATATGATGGCCTTTTCTGGGGCACGGGGGAATATTTCCCAGGTGCGCCAGTTGGTGGGAATGCGAGGACTGATGGCTGATCCCCAAGGAGAAATTATTTCCTTGCCCATTAAAACCAATTTCCGGGAAGGGTTAACGGTAACCGAGTATATTATTTCTTCTTACGGAGCTAGAAAGGGTTTGGTAGACACGGCGCTGCGGACGGCAGATAGTGGGTATTTGACCCGGCGCTTAGTGGATGTGTCCCAGGATGTGATTATTCGCGAACTCGACTGTGGAACGGTGCGGGGGATTACCGTTGAGGCCATGACGGATGGCGATCGCATCCTGATTCCCCTAGCCCATCGCCTGTTGGGACGTTCGTTGGCTGAAGATGTGGTCTCCGAAACCGGTGAAGTCGTAGCCCGGCGCAATGATTGGCTCAGTGAAGACCTAGCCCAAATCGTTGCGAAACACACCAAACGAGTGAAAGTGCGATCGCCCCTGACCTGCGAAGCAGCGCGGAGTGTGTGTCAAGCTTGCTACGGTTGGAGTTTGGCCCACCATGCCCCCGTCGATTTAGGGGAAGCTGTGGGAATTATTGCCGCCCAATCCATTGGCGAACCAGGGACACAGCTCACCATGAGAACCTTCCATACCGGTGGGGTCTTCTCCGGTGCTGCCCGTGATATCCTTGCTCCTACCGGTGGTAAAATCAACTATGGAGACCTGAAGACTCGCACCATTGCCGGTGAAGCAGGCAACGAGATTCAGGTAGAAACTGGAGGGGTACTAGAGCTAATCGTGGATGTGGAAATTCGGGAGATGGAAACGGAAGATTCCCCCCTTAACCTGTCCGCCCTCGACCAGAAGAAAAAACACAATATCCACAACATTCCCATTAATGCCGGGTCTCGTCTGTTGGTGGAAGACGGACAAATGATTAAACCCGGAACCATCATCGCCAATACTCCTCCAGCTAGGGCTGCTTCCCGCTCCACGGAAAGAGCAACCAAGGACGTAAGCACCGATATTGCTGGCGAAGTGCGGTTTGAGGGTATTATTCCCGAAGAAAAACGCGATCGCCAAGGATCGACTACTGTCATTGCTCGGACAGGAGGCTTAATTTGGGTTTTATCGGGAGATGTCTATAACCTGCCCTCCGATGCCAAACCTGTGGTCAAAAACCAAGATCAAGTCCAATCCATGGATGTGTTGGCCATGAGCAACATCACCACCAAACATGGGGGAATTGTGCGGCTCCCCGATGGAGAAGAGGGGCGAGAAGTGGAAATTATCACTGCCCAAGTAGTGTTGGATCAGGCAACGGTGACGATACAGGAAAAAGGTAGCAAAGAAATTTACCTGATTACCACCCGCGAGTCTGAGCAATTCTCCTTACTCGCCACTCCAGGCAGTAAGGTCACCTCTGGCCAGGTAGTCGCAGAGTTGATCGATGGCCGCTATCGCACTTCCACGGGAGGAACCATCAAGTATGCGGGCATTGAAACCAAACGGCGCAGTGGTTCTGGGAAGTATGGCCAAGAGGTGGTCAAGGGGGGAACTCTCTTATGGATTCCGGAAGAATCCCATGAAGTCAACAAGGATATTTCCTTACTGCTCGTCGAAGATGGCCAATATGTAGAAGCAGGGGATGAAGTGGTGAAAGATATTTACTGCCAGACTTCCGGGATTGTTACCGTGGTGCAGAAAAATGATATCTTGCGCGAAATCATCATCAAACCCGGTAAGTTGCATCTAATCACCGACCCGGAAGAGATGCCAGCAGAAGGTATGGTGCGGCCTCCAGAAACCGTGATGGGGGAAGAAGTGGAGCAGCTCTCGTTTCTAGAAATTGTGCAAACCCCGGAAGGGATGGGAGCCTTGTTGCGGCCGGTGACAGAGTTTACGGTTTCCGATAATCCTCCGGGGCCTTCAACCTCCACGGGCGAGAAGGATTTGATCCAGTTGCGTACGACTCAACGGTTGCCCTATAAAGATGGAGAGCGGATTAAATCTGTGCAAGGGGTGGATTTGGTGCGGACTCATTTGGTCTTGGAGATTAACCCGGATGATTTTGGGGATGCTTCGGGTGAGGTGAAAAGTTCTTTAGAAGGTTTGGAACTGGTGGCCGATATTGAATTAGTTCAAGATCCAGACCTGTCAGAAACCAATGAAGAGGGCGAAGAAATTGAGGTGATGCGCCTCCAGTTGGTGATCTTAGAATCTTTACTGATTCGCAGAGAGGGTATTGCCGATCTGACTCAAGGACAAATTCAGACTCGACTGTTGGTCAAAGAAGGGGATGAAGTTAACTGTGGGGATGTGATTGCCTCGACAGAAATTCTCTGTAATTCCCCTGGAGAAATTGCGGGACTTAGGCAGGACGATGAGCAGGTGAGACGCTTGCTGGTGGTTCGTCCGAGCGATCGCCTAATGCTGGATCTCGGCGATAAGATCGATCGACTCCAAGTGCAAGAAGGCAATCTTCTCGTGGCCGGTACAGAAGTCGCCCCCGGCATTCGGCTGGACGAATCGAGCCAAGTGGAATTGATTGATAGGACGGATAAAACCTTAATCCTGCGTTTGGCCAGGCCCTATCGGGTGTCTCCGGGAGCAGTTCTGCACCTAGGAGATGGGGGCTTAGTGCAACGGGGGGATAAGTTGGTGCTACTGGTGTTTGAGCGGGCGAAAACGGGGGATATTATTCAGGGTCTGCCCCGGATTGAAGAGTTGCTCGAAGCCCGTAAACCCAAGGAAGGCTGTGTTTTGGCCCGTCGTCCTGGGGAGGTGCAAGCGGTGGAAGGGGAAGACGAAGTGCGATCGATCCGGGTGGTGGAAGTCGATGGCACAATGACGACCTATACCCTATTGCCCGGCCAGAGCTTGATGGTGGTTGAAGGGGAACGGGTAGAAGCGGGAACCCCGATTTCTGATGGCCAACAAAATCCCCATGAATTGCTGGACATTAAGTTTAGCTGGTTCTTAGAGCAGGGAATGTCCCACTATGAGTCCGCCATGTCAGCGTTGGCTGAGGTTCAGCAGTTCTTGGTGGATGCGGTGCAAGGGGTGTATCAGTCCCAAGGGATTGATATTGCCGATAAGCATATTGAGGTGATTGTGCGCCAGATGACTTCTAAAGTGCGCTTGGATGATGGTGGGGATACGACCATGCTTCCGGGTGAGTTGATGGAGTTGTATCAGGTCGAGCAAGTGAATGAGGCTATGTCTATCACGGGAGGAGCGCCCGCTCGGTATACTCCGGTGTTGTTGGGAATTACCAAGGCTTCTTTGAATACGGATAGCTTTATTAGTGCGGCCAGTTTCCAGGAAACGACTCGCGTACTGACGGAGGCGGCGATCGAGGGTAAATCAGACTGGTTAAGGGGTCTGAAGGAAAATGTGATTATCGGGCGCTTGATTCCAGCCGGAACCGGGTTCAATGCTTATGAGGATGGCTTGAGAGGCCAAATTTCTCCAGATTATGATGGGGGTGGGGATCTCGATGATGAAATTGTGGGATCGGGTCTATCTGAGAGCTTCTTGTCTGGCCATGGCTATTCCGGTGCGTCTGAGGATGCCGACTATGGACTGATGTCTGACGATATGCCAGGTAGAGGCGGCCGCAATTCTCCCTATCCAGTTCTGGATGATTCCAAATCCGATGTGGATGATTTGCAGGATTTGGTGGTCGATGACCGCACAGCCTACCGTTTAGATCCGAAATCGAGTGCCGATCAGTCTGGCTCGAAACAGCGTAAAACGTCAAAAGGAAAGTCGAAAAAGTCTGAGCAGGTGGTGGATATGGATGTAGACCTGGATCGGGAAGATATTATTTACGATGATCCGACTGAAGATGATGAGGATTAGACCTTAGATGAGTTCACAGGGTGCGTTATGGCGCACCCTGAACAGGCTAAAAAGCCTTCCTTTCTGGTAAATGGCGCTTGGCTTAGGCTGTGACCAGTAGTGCGGGCATCTTGCCCGCTTGTTAACTGGATTTGACTTAGGTTAAGCCTAACCAGGTGAGGACTCCTTGTCCGGTAACGTATTCAATGACTAGGGTGATGATGAAGCCGACCATGGCTGCTCGACCGTTGAGACGCTCTGCATAATCGTTAAATCCGAGTTTGGGTTGGGGGAGTTTGGGGGTTACGTTGGGTTTGAGTTCAGCCATAATTTCAGGATCGGAGCGGTTAAAGTTTACAATTCTTCATATTGTTTCTCATTGTAATGTAAGTCATGTAATTTGGGTCGTTTCTCTTCGATCTGGGGTAACCGAGAGCAGTTAAGCTGGATCTTGAGGGTTTTTCAGCACGAAGAGGTGATTGATGGATATCGGAGTTCCTAAAGAACGGAAAGATCAAGAATTTCGGGTGGGACTCACCCCTAGTAGTGTGCGGGTGTTGACTGAACGGGGTCATCAGGTTTTTGTGGAAACCTCAGCAGGTGAGGGGGCTGGTTTCGTGGATGGAGATTACTTGGATGTGGGTGCGAAGATTGTGCCTTCTCCAGAGCTGGCCTGGGATCGGGAGTTGGTGGTGAAGGTGAAGGAACCGTTGGCTTCTGAGTATGAGTTTTTGAGTTCTGGGCAGTTATTGTTTACTTATCTGCATTTGGCGGCCGATCGCCCCTTAACAGAGCGCTTAATTAAATCGGGAACTTTGGCGATCGCCTATGAAACGGTAGAATTACCCGATGGTCGCCTCCCCCTACTCACCCCCATGAGCGTCATCGCTGGCCGCCTTTCGGTGCAGTTTGGAGCCAGATTCCTAGAGCGACAACAGGGAGGTCGTGGGGTTCTCCTCGGCGGTATTCCAGGAGTCAGCCCCGGACAAGTGGCGATCTTGGGTGGTGGTGTCGTCGGCACAGAAGCGGCCCGCATTGCCGTAGGGATGGGAGCCAAAGTCCAGATTTTAGATATTAATGTGGAGCGTCTAGCAGACTTAGAAACCCTATTTGGATCGAGGGTGGAACTGCTCTATAGTAATTCGGCCCAAATTGAACGGGTCGTTCCCCAGGCGGATCTGCTTATTGGTGCAGTCTTAGTTCTGGGTCGTCGCGCCCCCCAATTAGTCCCCCGCAATTTAGTCGCCAGGATGAAACCGGGTTCGGTGCTGATTGATGTTTCCGTTGACCAAGGGGGATGTATGGAAACCCTGCACCCCACTTCCCACACCCAACCGGTGTATGTAGAGGAAGGGGTTGTCCATTATGGTGTACCCAATATGCCAGGAGCAGTGCCTTGGACAGCAACCCAAGCCTTAAATAATGCCACCCTTCCCTATGTGTTGCAACTTGCCCATGCGGGAGTCGGCGCTCTGAAGCAAAACCCTGCTTTGGCCAAAGGGGTGAATGTGAAGGATCATCATATTGTCCATCCAGCCATTCACGACTGTTTTCCAGAGTTAGTCAATTAAGGGAATAGGGGATAGGGGATAGGGAATAGGGAATAGGAAAAACCCTATTTTCCCCTCTATCAACAGGGAGTATCTGTTCCAGAACTCCCGTCAGCAACGGGAGTTCTCGTTTTTTCTATCTCCACATAGTCAACTAACTGGGGAAAAAACTCACAAAAATCCGATTCTAGACCTTCATAGTTAGCGCGAATCACTCGATCGGCTGTGGATAAGTTGTTTTGGCGTTTTAAGCGATTGGCTACACGGGTATACGTGAGTTTGAGTCCCTCTAAGGTTTGACATGACCCTAACCAATTTTGATCGACCATCCTCGGTAAACTCTGTTTCAATCTCAGGGGTAAACGGTGTTGGTTGGTTTGTAGAAGGCGATAAATTTCGGCAATAAAACTTTCTAAGGGTTGCAGAGAAAAATTGTGCCAATGATTCGCTAAAAAATGATCGTAGGCAATATCAATGATAATTCCTGAAAGGCGCTGGTAGGGTTTCCCCAACCGCCGCCGACTTTGTAGGGGAATGGGGTGAGTATCCGTAAACTTGTCAACGGCGCGGTGTAAGGCTAGTCCTTGGACTAGGGTGGAACTATAATGATGTTGTGCCTCAGATAAGGGGCCTTTTACAAAGTCACCGAGTAGGTTACCGAGCTGAAATTCGCTATCCTCTCCTGCTAAGAGAAGATGGGCCAAGTAGTTCATGGGAAGGTTTAGAGGATGGCGGAAATTTCATTGATTGTCTGGATGCGGCCTTTGTAGACGGCGTGCAGGAGGCGATCGACGGCAGCTCGTTCTTCTTCAACGAGGGAATCTTCGAGGACAGCAGCTAAGAGACCATAACAGTCCGCTTGGGTTAGGGTGCGGGTCGTGCTGGCTTGGGCAAAGAGTTCGGGTATGGCAAAGGGGAGTAGGCGTAGTTGAATCATAATTTTCGATTAAAACTCATACTATTTTTAGTATGAACGAAAATCTAGGCCATGAGGGTGATGACTATCGAGAAAGGGTGTGATGTTCATCAAGATTTGAGTTGATGTAGATCACTACAATAGGAGTTCTCAATCGTCCTAAATAATGCTTTTCAGGCTTAAAGAGGCTTCGTTGAGTTTTTGTGTGCCGATGCGGGTTTGGGAAATACTGGTGGCGGTTTCTTTGGCTCCTTGGTTAATGGCATTCATGGCTTCTACGACTTGTTGAATGGCGATCGCCTGTTGTTTAATGTTTAAGGAAATTTGCTGGTTGTTCAACACCACATCATTAATGGCTTCGGCGACTCCACTAAAGGCTTGGGCCGTTTTTTGGGCAATATCCACCCCAGTGGTGACCGTTTTTGTACCTTCTTCCGTCACCATCACGGTTGAATTAATTGAGCCTTGAATATCCATTACTAAGGCATTAATTTTATCGGCTGATTTGCGACTTTGATCGGCTAATTTACGGATCTCACTGGCGACGACCGCGAAGCCTTTGCCATGCTCCCCAGCCCGTACTGCTTCGACCGCAGCATTTAAGGCTAACATATTAGTCTGATTGGCTAAATCACTGACTAAGGCGGAAATATTACCAATTTGTCCCGTTTGTTCGCTGAGTAAAACAATTTGCTGGGCGATCGCACTCACTTTTTCCCGTAAATCTTCCATCCCTTGTAGGGTATTATCAACCGCCTGACTGCCTCCTTGGGCTAATTCCAACGCTTGTTGAGCAGCCGAGACCGATGCTTCCGCTTGTTCGGAAACCTGGCGGGAAGAGGCCCCTAATTCATCCATGGTTGTTGTCGTTTCATTGACTGAAGAGGCTTGTTGAGTGGCAGTCCGTTCTTGCTGTTCCACCGTAGCCGCAATTTCTGAGGAAGAGGAGGCAATTTCTTCTGTAGATTGATTAATGATTTTCGCTAATCCTCCGGAAATCCACAAAGCGAAAGACACCGCTACTACAATTAAACATGCCGTTCCTAAAGAAATCACCCCAATTAATGTATTCAAGGAATTTCTAACCTTTTGGGTTTCTGATTCTAGAAAAGATTCTTCAATTGACGAAAATTGCTTTGCCAATTCATCAAAAATCGTTACAAACTCTGTTCCTGCACCAGAATTAAACAGAGCGATCGCTTCATTTCTTTTCCCTTGAGCGATTAAACGATGCACCTGATCTGAAAATTCTTTATATTGATTTTTCAGGCCAACCATTTCATTCAAACGATTCTCTTGTTCTGGATCTTCTACCAAGCTTTTTAGATCGATGGAAACTGTCTCAAACTGCCGCGAATACTCTTCATATTCTTGCAAAAATTGTGGATTTTGAACCGCTAAATAGCCTCGACTGCTGCGAATCATGCCCTGGCCATTCAAGCTTAAACTATCAATGTCTATAATGATATCTTGTACTCTCTCGACCGTCTTAAAGGTGGCAAAAACTTCTTGTGCAGTGACATAAACCCATCCGGACACCACAGCCGTAAAGGTAATGGGAATGGCATAGCCTAATATTAATCGTCCTCTCAACTTCAAATTGGACAACATCTATCTTTCCTCCTCAACAATAAAACTAATTTTCTTCATTAACTTTTAAGTCTGATTGATGCAAAACTTTTTTCAAATCGAGAAGACCTAGCATTTTTTCTTGGTATGCGACTGTTCCCCGGAGATATTCTTCATCAACCACATGGACTGCTGTGGGAATGGGTTTAATTTGCGATTTGGAGAGGTAGATAACATCAAAAACTTCATCCACTACGACACCCACCACCAAATCTTCAGTAGAAATGACTACGGCTCGCAACGGAACCCGATCGTTCTTCACATTTAAAATAGAGCCAATATTGACTAAGGTAACGATTTCTCCCCTCAAATTAATATTGCCCACAATGTGGTTTGGACAGCAAGGGATGGGCGTGACTCGTTCAATGGGCGTAAATTCGCGCACCAGTTCTAAATCTATACCAAAATATTCACCATTTAAACCAATTACAGCAATGGGCATTAAGCCTTTGAGGTCTTCATGGGCGAGAGAGTCTCTTAAGTTTTTCGCCCTGGAACGAAATATTTCTCGCTCTTTTTCACTGGTATGGGGACAAAATAACGGGCGACCGAGGGTATGGGGCTGATCGTTTTCAGAGGGTTCCTCTTCTTCCAAGATCCCCTCTATATCCGTAAGTTCTTCGGTTTCTACGGGTTCGATCAGAGTCTGAGCCTTCAAAATCATGATAATGTGTTGATCGACTTGTACCAGTCCCCTCAGACAAGAATGCATAGATTGAGAAAGAAAGGATTTCCCTAGGGCTTTCCCCAGGGTACGTTTTAACCGTCTCTGGGAAAGCTTAGTGGAGATCTGTGATTCTTCAATCATTTCTACTTCATGGACTTCATTGACAATGAGGCCCATTTTGATGTCTTCAGAGTGCAAGACAATGACACTATCACTGATTTGGTATTCTTGAGCTGCATATCCGAGTCTACATTCGAGATCGATCACGGGAATGATGTTGCCTCTGAGATTAAGAACTCCGGCAAACTCTCGTGCCATTTCCGTAACTGGGGTTAACTCCGGTAAAAAGAAAATTTCTTCTACACACAGAGCATCTATCCCGTAGCGCGAACCGTTCAGGCTAAATGTAATAAACGGTTGTTTTTCCATAATCACGATTGGGAATTTTATTGAAGTTCTTTTAAGCGCTTCTTAATAAAACTCAATAATTCTTCAGGATTATATTCTTCTAATTGTACTATTTTAGCATCTTGGGGATGCTTTTGGAGTAAATCCAGGGCAATGCTCCAAAATTTTCGCGCTTGTATCTTATTCCCTTGTTGGGCATATAGAGAGCCTAAATCTAAATAGGCGGGGATGGATTCAGGTTCTAGATAAATGATGCGCTTTAGGTATAATTTGGCTTGTTCTAAGTCTCCTTTTTCTTCGGAGATTTGCGCCAACAAGTAATAGGGATCGATGGCAAAGGAACTCACAGACAAACACTCATTCGCATACTGGATCGCCAGTTCGAGTTGGCCGAGATTAGCATAGGATTTGGCGATGGAGAGTAGAAGAATGAAGTCCTTGGGATTTTGCTTTAAGTATTGTAGAGATTTTTCTATGGTGTTGCTATATTTTTTTTGCTTAAACAGAGTCTCAATTTCTTGCTGTTTTTGATTGATTTTCGGGGTTACACTATGGGCAATGGCAGCTTTTGAGGGCTGAATTTTTAGGGGGTAGGGGGTGAGGGAAGAATTAGAGGATAGGTGCTGACTCGATTGCTTCGGAGCAAAAGGTAAGGGAAATAGGGGATAAGGGGAATCCAGATTGCGGAACGAGGGGTGAGACGGGGGTGGAGCATAAGGAGTTTGATCGATCAAAGAACATTTTTTTTGATAAATAATTGATGCGGGGAGAACTTTAACTTCAAGACAGTTTAAGTTATGACCATACAGTTCTGTGTGGCTGGTTATTAAATATCCTTTGATTTTGAGGGCTTGACAAAATTTTTCTAGACAAATATCAATGGCTTTTTTGGTGAAGTAAATAAAGACATTACGACAAATAATCAGGTCAAATGCTATTGGTCTTCCGGTGTCTTGTGGGATGGGATCTAGAATTAAGTTACTCGATTGAAACTGAACTATTTTTTGTACGTCGGACTTGATTTTCCAAAGTTTTTGATGGGGCTGAAAGTAGGACTCTCTTAATTTGGGATCGACGAGTCGAAACGACCAATCATTGTATAATCCGGTGTTCGCTTTGGCGATCGCCAGGGCATTGATATCTGTTCCCAGAACCCGCAGATGCCAATTTCTCCAATCGGGAATGAGTTCCATTAACAAAATTGCTAAAGAATATACCTCTTCACCCGTAGAACATCCAGCACTCCAAATCTGTAAACTGGGGCGATCGCCATGCAGAGCATTATCGCCTACCCTGGCATAAGCTTGATGACGTTGGATATTAATCAATTCTGGAAGTAACTGGTTACGCAGAATGTCAATTTGTCCTTGATCCCGAAAAAAATAGCTTTCTCCCGTGGTGAGCATGTCAATCAAGATCTTCCACTCTCGATCGCTGCGATCGCCTTGAGAGACTAAAAATTGATAATAGTCCTCTACAGAAGACATCCGTAAACACCGAGTCCGATGGATAATCTTCTGGCATAAACTGTCACGATCCTTAGAGCGAATCGCTAATCCGGTCTTGTGGTTGATCAACTGAATCAACTGCTCTAACAGGAACACATTAATCATCAGATTCAGTTAACCCCCTTTTTCCTCCAATAGTGTCTGCGTCAAAATTGCTTTATCCTGCTTTTACCACCAGGGTCTGGGTCAATGAGATTTATGGATCAACATCAAGCCCTATCTTTAGTGTCCCTGCTTGCATCGCACCCAAATCTTACAGAGTTTATATATCTTAATCGCTATCCTACCATTGAGCAACCCTCACCCAACTCTTCATGAAGTTTACTTGACAATCGTCAGATCTGGGAATTTCAGACACTATAGTACAAGTATCAGTACCCATTTCCTCTTCAATCCCATAGACTAGAGTGCCTCTCTTACTTGTTGTTGTTTTGCAGTTTTTTTAACATGACTAATCATGAACTCAGAAAAAATTACTCGCCTTCCCATTCCTACCGCCCTATTTCTGCTTCCATATCCCTTGGACAAAGACCCAGTACAATTGACTCTAATGTCCAACCACTAGACTGGATTGAGGGGATCTTTTGGTCTGCTCACCCAGTGACGCTGAGTTTGCAAACGATCAGTCCCCAGATTGAAGCGATCGCGGATTATCCCCTGGAAACTTTCTACAAAAATCCTCACTTTTGGTTGGATGTGATTCATCCTGAAGATCGGGAAAGGGTGAAAGAGCAGTTGCTCGATTTAGTCCATCATCCGTCTCTTCTCAAACTTAGCTACCGTATTATAACGGATCGAAACCAAGTTCAATGGGTACAAACTCAAGCTCGGTTACACCATCCCGATCTAGAGAATTCAGGTCACTTTGCTCCCTCTCAAGGTCTGCTGCAAGGCTTTACCACGACGATTGATCTCCCAGTCCATGCACCAGACTCCTTGGAGGACAGTTTATCGGGTGCTGAAGCGCTTTTCTCTGCTGTTTTGGCCCATTTACCTCATGTGGGCGTTCTGATCTTGGATGGGGATGGGCAAGAAATTTTACGCATGGGTCAACTTTGGCAGGGTGGAGAGAGTGCTGAAGAATTTGACCCCTTGATTCAATTGTGCTTGAGGACAGAAACGGCAATACAAGACTTCAGGATTGACGATCGCACCTATCGAGGCTATTTTTCCCCTTTTTTGACCCCTGAATGGATACCTCTGGAGGCGATCGTCATCGAAGAGATTACAGCGATCGAGCAACACAAGATTGCCCTTCAGGAGAGTCAACATAAATATCAAGCCCTGTTTGACCTGCTCCCGATTGGTTTAGTAATCACCAATCGTCAGGGAAATTTTGTCGAAGTGAATACTGCTGCTGAGAAAATTTTAGGAGTGAGTAAAGACCAACTGATGGAATGGTCTTGTGATACCTTTGAGCAAGTTGCTTTTTTTCCGGAAGCTGATCTTAACTGGCGGAGAAATCAATATTGTGAAGCGGGAATATTAGGAAAAAAGGGGGAAATGACTTGGCTAGAGTTGCACGTTTCAACCTTGCCCGTCAAGGAATATGGTTATGTTTTAAGTTATAGTAATATTACCAACCAAAAACTCGCTGATTTAGCCTTAACTAAACAAGCCGAACGGGAAAGATTAATGCGAATTATGACTCAAAAAATTCGCCAAAGCCTTAATCTAGAAGAGATTTTAGAAACCACCGTGGCACAAGTTCGGTTGATTTTAAACACCGATCGAGTCATGGTTTATCGCTTTAATCCCGATAGCAGTGGTCTCGTGATAGCCGAGTCTTGTCGTTTGGGGGTTACCTCTATGCTAGGCTGGAACATGGGAAATTTACGGGTTTCTGAGCCGGAATGGTTTAAATCCTATTGTCAAGGTAAGATGCAAATGGTTGACGATATCTCTCAAGCGGGATCGGGAATTTCTTACTATCAATTACTCCAAGAATTTCAAGTTAAAGCCAATGTCAGTGTTCCGATTATTTTAACGGCTTTGCCTACTCATAACGATCGGTCTTGTCCCTTTTGTTATCTAGAGGATGAGGAACACAAGTCCCATTATCTTTGGGGACTTTTAATTGTCCATGAATGTGATTCATCCATGGGGTCTCAAAAACACTGGCAACAGTTGGATATTGATTTGCTTAAACAATTGGCGGCACAACTAGCGATCGCCATCGATCAGTCGGTTCTCTATCAGCAACTGGAAAAAGCCAATCAGGAACTCTATGGTTTAGCCATCAGTGACGGTTTAACCCAACTGGCCAATCGTCGCTATTTCGATCAATTGCTCTGCCAAGAATGGCAACGGTTGACCCGAGAACAGCAGCCCCTATCGTTGATTTTATGTGATATTGATTTCTTTAAAAACTATAATGATACTTATGGCCATCAAGCGGGAGATGATTGCCTCAAACAGGTCGCTCTAGCTATTCAGAAGGGGGTTCAGCGTCCTGCGGATAGGGTTGCTCGCTATGGGGGGGAGGAGTTTGCGATCGTGCTGCCGAATACTCCAGCATCGGGAGCCATGGCGATCGCCCAAAGAATTCAAGATCGCGTGCAAGCTCTGGAAATTAGTCATCAAAATTCAACAGCTAGTTCTGTGGTGACGTTGAGTTTAGGCATAGCAACGGTGGTTCCTGTTCCAGAAATCAATCCGGAATGGTTACTCAAAGCAGCCGATCGGGCCCTCTATCAGGCAAAAGCTCAAGGGCGAAATCAGTGGGTTCATGCTAGGGATAATGGGTAATGGGTAATACAGGCTTGTTAATGGCGACTGTTAAGCGAGAAAAACCTAGGGAGCAAGACGCTCCCACTCCAGTAATATCAAGGAATTGGAGGAGTGCGGGCATCTTGCCCGCTTCTCTTTTGCCATTAACCGGACTTGATATGACCCATTACCCAATGGTAACAAGTTGCAGAAAGCGCTGTAACCTTTGCTCTGGCAGATTGGCTTATACCAGACGGGAGTAGTATTCCACCACCAGTAGCTCATTGACTTGTAGGGCAACCCATTCCCGTTGAATCACACCATTGATTTTGGCACTCATTTTGGCTTTGTCAAATTCCAAATGGCTGGGAATGTTGGCTAAACCCGGATATTGCAGATTGGCTTCTACCAGTTTACGGGAGCGATCGCGGTCTCTAACTGCAATTTCTTCGCCCGGTTTACACTGATAACTGGCGATGCTCACCGGACGACCATTAACCGTTACATGGCCATGGTTGACTAACTGGCGAGCGGCGGGGATTGTGGGAGCCATACCCAAACGAAATACGGTATTATCCAACCGCATTTCCAGCAGTTGTAGCAGCACCTGTCCCGTAGAACCGGTGATCCGGCGGGCTTTTTTCACATAGCGTAAAAGCTGCTTTTCGCCCAGACCGTAGTTATAGCGCAGCTTTTGTTTCTC
Source organism: Roseofilum halophilum BLCC-M91 (assembly GCF_030068445.1). Taxonomy (GTDB): domain Bacteria; phylum Cyanobacteriota; class Cyanobacteriia; order Cyanobacteriales; family Desertifilaceae; genus Roseofilum; species Roseofilum halophilum. Next base: position 33,819 of record NZ_JAQPOK010000069.1, read on the forward strand.
CTCTAGACGGATGGCATACTCTGACTTCTTCTTCCGAGCCTGACCATGTTGACCAGGGGGGTATGACCGTCGAGGAGTTTTACGAGTCAAACCAGGTAAGTCCCCCAAGCGCCGGGTTACCCGTAAGCGCGGGCCTCGGTATCGTGACATCGAATTTCCTCTATTTTCTATTTTGACACAGACTTTTTATTATACTCCTCTCACTTTTCCCAGTCAACATTCATGGGGTGGGGGCGGGTTTACAGAATTAATTTGTCGGTATCATCAATTTGGGGATAACCCGCCCCTACTCATTACTCATGACTTCAAAAACTGGAAGGGGTAATTCTTGTCCATAGGTTTGCTCTAATTGTTCAACCTCTAAAGAGCGAATTAAATTGAGTTGTAGGGTTTCTCCATTCAGGGTTTGGGCATAACTCGCACTGAGGTACGGAAGATAGGAATCATCTTGATGTAAATGGACTTTCAAGAAAGCTAAACTTAAACTCTTCATGGCATTAATGCCGAGAGTATTATCTCTCGGCTTTTCTTGGGCCGATTCTGGAGTAAACGGATTATTATTTTCCGTCGGAGCGCTGACCGAAAAATGGCTTCCAGGAACCATTAAAGCTAGATATTTTTCTGGATGTTGCAACCACAAAAAGGGATAAATTTGTTCAGTGACCACGGGGGTAACGATATCGTGACTACTGGCCATGAGCAGAGTGGGGATATCAATGTTGCCAATTTGTTCTGGGCCAAAAATGACACTACTGAGGGGATAAACGGCGATCGCCGCTTGAACGCGAGGATCGTGTAGCTGGTATTCATCCACATCTATGCTATTGGCACGACATTGCAGGAGTACAGACACATTTAACATCGGATTTTCCAGGGTACATTTTTCGCGCAGGCGTTCTCGATTTAACTCAGCGCCAGCCAAGGATAAAGCCGTAGTTGCGCCCAAGGAATGCCCTAGAATTCCCACATTTTGCACATTGATTCCCTGGGCCCAAGTTACCCCTTCTGCTTGTAAGGTTTCCAATTCATCTAACATTTTTTTGATATCATAGGGACGATCCACAAATTCATCGGGATAAATTTCTGTATTTAACCAACCTTCTAACAGGGCTTGGCGATAAACTAAATTAGACCCAATATGTTCGGGAATCGCCACAGCAAACCCATAGGAAGCCAGATAGGTCGCCGAGTCAACAAAATTACTCCGCGTCGATCCAAATCCATGGGAAATGACAATTAAGGGAGCCGGTTTTTCTTGATTTTCCGGTAAATAGAGGTCGATATCCGACTCTAAAAATTCCCGTGTTTTAACAATTAAAGTCTGTTTGCGAACCCTGAAGGGGCCAGGTTGCAGGATATCAGGCAGAGTATCAGGAATCGGATTGGCGATCGCCTCAGCATTGGCTTGCTCAGTAATCGTTTTTACCACCGAATTCCGATACTGAAAAAACGTAGCTAAAAGATTCTGCAATTCAAAAATCACCCTCGTATTAATCCGAATCCCTTGACTGGGAAAATAGCGCATAATATTCACTAACGTTAATCCCTCTGGATCGTCGGCCGCTAAAATCAAGGCAGATCTCAGGGCATAAAACCCATTTTGCCGCTTCTGAGTTTGCACCAAATATCCTAACCGCTTCAAAACCTCTTCTCCCATAGCGGTATAGGTCATCTGAGAAACAGCCACCGCACTTAAATTAAATTGCTGTTGTAGTAACTGTTGCAACTCATTGAGATCTTCCGGTTTCATAAATTTTGCATAAAACTGAAAATCTGAAGTAATTTCCCCCGTTTTCGCAAACCTATCTAGGGAATCAACCGACATAGCAAACTCTAACGGCCCATAGGTAAAATATATCTTTTCTGCACTGTGAGCGGGTCTGGCTAAACCCGTCAAGAAACTTAACCCGAATAAAAATAATCCATAAAAAATTCTCAGTAAGATAGACTGAATTTTCATAGCTCACTCCTCAATGCGATTCGATCATACAGTATTTTCTAGTATTTTCAGCCCTAATTCATCGGAATATCCGCCTCAACCTGACACCCTTTCCCCACCTCACTCTTGATCTCAAAGTGTCCTCCGATCGCCTGAATCCGGTCTTGCATCCCTTGCAGGCCAAACCCCGTAGAATTGAGATCCCGCTCAAACCCTCGCCCATTATCATGCAACCGCAAACACACCATTCCACTCACCTCCATCACATACACTCCTACCCACGTCGCCTGACTATGACGAGTCACATTTGTCAGGGCCTCCTGCACCACCCGATACAGCGCTGTCGAGCATTTTTTGGACACAGCCGACCTCACCTTAAACTTCGACTCCATGCGAATTCCCGTCGTCTGTTTTACCTCTTGCAATAACTCCCGTAACGCCGCCTCCAACGTCTTCCCCTTCAATGGATCTGCCCGTAGAGCAGACACGGAATGGCGCACATCCTTAAGCGCCTCCTTCCCCAACCGTTGCGCCTCCTTCACATACCCCTGAGCCTTGGGTGGCTCTTGGGCTAAAAACACCGCCGCATTCTCCAACTGAATACTCTGAGCCGTTAAATAATGGCCCACAGAATCATGAATCTCACGGGCAATACGATTACGCTCTTGTAATGCCGCTTGATTTTCCACCAAGAGGGCATATTGGCGCAGTTGCCGATGGGCGTGGGTTAAATCTTCTCGACTTTGCTTTTCACTCAACAGTGCCCCCACCAATAGCAGTACAAATACTAAAACCAGGGCAAATAAGAGAGCCGAATTGAGTGTTAAATGGAAAATAAAACTTTGCGATCGCCCAGATAAAAAAAACATCATATCAGGCGGTCGATCCATCTCCTGGGACAAATAACGAAAAAATCCCACCCGTTTCAGAATCGTTCCCACCAACATGCCCAGAAAGGAAACATAAGCCACCAGCGCCACCATCACCCGTCCGCGCCAGGGAAACATTAAACAGCCTCGAATCACCACCACCAGCAATAGAGCGGAAAAAAAGTTGGCTCCTCGTCCCCCAAACACCACTGCCAACCCACTCAAACCAAACCCCAAAGCCGTATACAGAATCTGATAAATCAAGGGGTGATGGGCTTGGGGTAAGCGCAAACCCATCACCCCCAAACTGGCAATACTGGCCAAAATTCCAGGAATAAACCGGCTGGGATGTCGGGGAGGTGGCGGCATTCGGGGAGGGGGTGGCGGCATTCCCAAATCATGGGGAGGCTGAGGAGGGGGAACATGAGGAACATGGGGAGGAGGCGTAAACGTGGCTAACACCGCAATTCCCAGTAAAATCCATTCTAAGTAAAGTAAAAGATAAAATGGATGATTAAAATAAGATTTCCATCTAAAAAAACGGGCCATGGCTTCCCCCGATCCTCATCTTGCACAAATTTGTGAACCTGTTTTGATCTTACGGGAATGTTTTCACAGAATCGAGGATCTGAGGTCTGCACTTATGTGAACGTCAAATAGTTCTTTCGGACTAAATTAGATTGGTACTAGAGTGCCAGCCAATTTAGGTGATTCGATCCAAGTGGATCGCCGATCGCAATTTATAGGATTGACTTATCCGATAAAAGTTTGGACAATCCGGAGGATTCGATCGTGACAACCAGTTTACCTGCTCCTCAACCGAAAGGTTCTCAAAAGCTTCAGAGCGTTGAGTATGTCTGGAACTTACCCTCTGGGATTATTCCTGGGGCTTTAGCCGCTACTGTACTCAGTTTAGGGGCGATCGCCGGATCGGTCTATCTGCGTTACGGCAATTTTAACTTAACTCAGATTCCCCTCAACACTGAAACCCTTAGCAGCTCCAACCTAATTGGCAAACAGATTAGTTTCTATCGCGCCCCAGATTCTCTCTATCACATCGAATTTGAAATCAGCCAGAACGGACAATCTACCCCCATTCTCTTAAGCCCTGTCGATTTGCGATTAATGATCCCCCAAATTCCTGCCTCCATTCGTGAAAACCAAACCTTAACCCAATGGTTTCTCACCGAACAGGAATTTAATCGACAACGAGTTATTTTTCCGGCAGGTTCCCCAGAAATTCATCTCCGCGATCGATTCATGGGGTATGATCCCCAAGATCTTTCCATCTCCCTCACCAATAATTGCTTAGGTGCAGGCTATTGGGAAGTAGCCATTTTTGCCCAAAATCCAGACGGACAACAAAAAATTTATCAAGGCTATTTTGATTTTCCCAAAGGAGCTTACGCTCGCCTAGTTAGTGAACTCAATGGCGTTGCCTATTGGAATCATGCCCCATCCATCGAACCTTGGCCCGGATTTGATTTCTATAGTGGAATGCCCTTTAATTTAGACTCCCTACGCACAGTCAAGCGTCGCTATCTCATTGATGCTCAAGATTTGAACAACGAAAATATTTTCGCCATCAATGAGCAACTCAGCAAGGCAAAACTCATGGTATTCAATCAACCCCTAGACTCTGTTAAAACCTGGGAAGACTTGCGCCAAGCCAATCCCAAATTTCAAACCTTTGTTCCTCCAGGCATTTATCATCCCGATCGCCTCTGGACAACCGATTATAGTCAGATTGCCCATTTGCAGAGTGCCACAGCTAAAACCATTGAATCACCTTTGGCAGATGAAAAATTACTAGAATTAGAACTTATCTTAAAAAGTCAATCCGGGAAAATTCGTAAATTTGTCGTCAGTGGACTCGATTGGCATCAAATTCCCCAAGTTTCCACGGATCGGTACGATCGGGGACTTTATATTCCCATTGGATTCGCACCTAAATTTACGGAAAATTATCAACAGTTGAAACAAAATCTACCCCACCAGAGTCCCTTATTTAGTGTCATGCTTGATGGATACAATCTAGCCATGAATTATCGCCAGGATATCGGACTTAACGGCTTAGTCGTTCATCGAGATATCCAGAATCCCCATAAATTGCACTTTTATTTTATGTCTTATGAGCGGATTACTTTGGTGAGTCACTATGTTTTAGATTTAACCCAATGGGTGTTAATGGAATATCCAGAACCCGAAGCCATGAGCGCGATTAAAAACTTGGAACACATCCCATCTATGGCTATTTCTCAAGTCGATTTAAATCAAAAAGTCTACACCCAACTGGATCAAGCTTGGCAAGAAAATCCCCAATTTAAGCAACGACTGATCTATCGTGTCTTTGTAGATTCTCAAGGAAGGATTACCGGTTATCTTCCCAGTTCTCCTGAAGCTCAAGATTGGGTAAACAATACCCCATTCTCGGATCTCAGTTTAATTGCTGACTTTGAAGGTACAAGTTTGAACTCTTTCCGAGTCGTTTTGACTCCTATGGGAGGGATAGAAGTCAGTCCTTGGTGGGGATGGAATGGGTAATGGGGAATAGGAAAACTATTGAAATATCCTAGGTAAATATTTAAGGATCAAGATGCTCCCACTCCAGTCCTATCAAAGAATTTGAGGAGTGCGGGCATCTTGCCCGCTTCTCTTTTCCCATTAATCGGATTTGATATTATTTGGTGGCTACTACCGCTAAATTCCACGCCATGCGCTTCATCCCTGGAATCTGTTTTAGCCACCCATCCATCTGTTCCAATCGCCGATATTCTGGTTCCAATCGCTCCTTTTCTAAGATAATCTTTTTCCAATAGCGCTCTTCATTGGGGTTCACTCGTTCAATCAGATAAAAACGGAGGAAAATCCACAAGGTGGCAATCCAAAAGGTATCCCATTGAGTCTGAGCAAATAAGGACTTGACAAAGGGTACGATGTTAATATCTAAAGGATGCTCATCTTCCGTGCGTACTTCAGTCGCCATGCGTCGATAAACATTAATCACTGGATTATGTTTTAACGGTTCCCAAAAACAGACTTTTCCTCCCGGTTTCACCAGCCGATGACATTCTTTCAGCGCCACTTTCACATCGGGAAGATGATGCAAAAGATTAGCGATATAAATAATATCAAAACTATCGTCGGCAAAATCAAAAGCCATGGCATTGCCCACATGCCCTTGAATCTTCACCCCATTGTTTTCAGCTAACTTTAATGCCACTTCCACCATACCGGGAGAATAGTCAGAAGCCACACAGTGAGCGCCCTGTTGGGCAAAATAAACGCTATTTTCCCCGGCTCCACAGCCCACATCTAATAGGGTTTTGCCTTTCACATCGCCTAAGTGATGTAAGATAAAGCGATTTTCGGGAGCGGTGCAAGCTTCAAAATAATCGGCGACCTGAATTTGGTCAATCTCAATGGTGGCAGCCCAGCGATCATGAAATTCTCGTTCTTTTTTTAAGGTTTTTTCTGACATTTAAAAATAAAGTTTTAGGGATCTATTCTAAGTTTAGTTCATCGATTCGCAGATAACAAGTAGTTGTGAACGTTTTGGGGTCAGTTACCCTTAAGCTAAGATTGAGATAGCCCTCGGAATGTGGCTCTAAGGGCAATTCAAACAGGGATGGAGCATCAACACGCAAGCTGGTTTCGCTAAGAGTTTCTGATTCACCTTGTGGATTAACCGAAGATAAGCGTAAGTTAAACTCTGGACAAGTAGCATCAGAAAATACAGGCTTTCCGGTTAAGGTGAAGGGATTAGGGAGAGGATTAATCCAGAGAATATCTAGAGTTTGATTATAATTTTGCTCATTAAAAGAGGTGGCTAGGGTATAGGTATCGGATTGGGGTAAAATCGCAGTTTGAAAGTTAGGATTTAAGGCGATCCATGGCGGTTGATTTCCGGGGCGATCGCCAATCACTTCTTGCATTTGTATAAAAGTCTTCCATGCTGTCTCCACCGAAGTCTCCTTCAGTCGTTGATAAATCACCAGTTTGATGTTATTTTCTAGCTCAAAGTCTAAGGGTAATCGCTCAAAGTCTGCTGCGATTTGCCAATTCTGAGCAAACATATCATAAATAACTTTCTCCACATCGGCTTCTTCGAGGGTAAGATGATGTTGATAGGGTTGAGCAATAATAACATACTTTGCCTGTAAAAACTGTTCTAGAGGATACCAATCTCTCGAATCTACAATTGGCGTTGGCTGGATATAGAGTTTAGAGCTATCTTGACCATATAATTCTTGTTCTGCTGAGATAATTAAGGAGTAATTAAAAATCGAAGATGAGCCAACAAGATACAAAGGTTCTTGATTCGGTGCAAGGCGATGTAGAGTTTGTAGCAGTCGGACTAATTCCGGGTAATCTGAGCGGTAGAGAGGAGGCAAATACAAAGAAAATAGGGTGTTCCGAGGAGGGCGGCTTAAGGGTTGTTCTAGGGGAGTCAACGATAGGGTTAAGTTGAGCATTAAATAACCGATGATTGCCCAAACTAAACCGGTTCTGATAGTTGTACTGGTAGCTCTGATAATGGCCCAAACCAAGAAAATTACACCTAAAATTACTAAGGGAGTGAAATGCAGGGTATAGTGAATGCCTGTATAGCGGAGAATACCGATCCATTCTATGGCGCAGATCGCATAAAAAATTAATACAATACGATAGTGTTGGCGCGATAACTTCCCCCAAGCCATGACCAAGCCTATGAGACTTAAAGCCAGTAAACTGACTCCATAAAAACGAAGGTATTGGTGCAACAGTTGACCATAGGGTCTGACATAGGATTGATAAAGATCCGTATAATTTCTTTGGAGTGCCAACAGTAAATAGGGTCGCGCGATTAGCCCTAATGTGAGCAAGCTGGTTAAGCCAATTAAGGCGATTTTAATTTGATATTCAATCAGGTTATTGATGGCTTTAGGTGTTTGTTGATTCTTTTCTTTAAGATAGGTGAGAAGGCCTTGAAGGATGAAGGTTAGAATGAGGGCAATTCCTGAATAAACAAAATGCCTGCGCCAGACAAAGGCTAAGGTTAATAAAATTCCAATTAGGGGGATTTGCCACCCATGTTTTAAGCGTGTATTTTTTAAGTAAATCCAAAGTGCTAGAGCAATAAATAGGGCGGCTCCAGTGTCTGGATATCCTGTTAATGTGGGTAACCAAGTTGCGGGAATACAGAGGGCGAAAAATACAGTTGACCAGAAGACGAGGGGGGGGGAAATACGGATGAGTTGGGTGGCGATCGCGCCTATAGCTAAGGTGAAGGGGATTAAATAGGCGATCGCCAAACTGAGGATATACCCTAGCCGAGTTTCTCCGAATAGCCACAATCCCGGAATCAAGGGCAGGGTATATAGCTTATTATAGGACTGGTAAAAAGAGACTTGCAGTTCTTGCCAACCCATTGACCAAGATTGACTAAAGGCGGTAAAACTTTCTTGAGTCCAGATTTGATAAGCAGCAAAATCCCAAAAGTGAAAATACTTTTCACTGGAGACATAAAGAATTGTACCACTGCAAACGGTAATGACTAGAAGCACGAAACAAATGATGTGCCCCAACCATGGTTTAATCAAGTTAGCTTTAGTCATACCCCTACTTTAATCTAAGGATAGATTATAAACAACAATGGAACTTTTTGTCAAGCCAACCTATTCTTTTATTGTTCCGATTTATAATGAAGAAAACAATATTCCTGAATTGTATAAGCGTCTCCAGTCGGTGATGGAGCAATTAGAGGGACAGACGGAATTAATTTTGGTTAATGATGGCAGCACGGATGCTTCTTTACGTCTGTTGCGGGAATTGTATCAGAGAGATAACCGGGTTTGCTATTTGAGTTTAGCACGGAATTTTGGTCATCAAATTGCGGTGACTGCGGGGTTGAATTATGCGCGGGGGGAAGCGGTGGTAATTTTGGATGCCGATTTGCAAGATCCGCCGGAGTTAATTCCGGAAATGGTTAAAAAATGGAGAGAAGGCTATCAGGTGGTGTATGCTCAAAGAACGCGCCGACATGAAGAAAAAAAGCGCAAACGATGGACAGCTTACTGGTTTTATCGGATGCTGAGATATTTGGCGGATGTGGAGATTCCGACGGATACGGGGGATTTTTGTTTGATGGATCGGTGTGTGGTGGATCTGCTAAATCAGATGCCGGAGCGCGATCGCTACATTCGAGGTTTGCGAGCTTGGATTGGCTTCGAGCAAACGGCGATTTTATACGAGCGTAGTCCCCGGTTTTCCGGTGAGGTGAAATATACGTTTGCCAAGTCGCTCTCTCTGGCGATTAATGGAATTGTATCTTTTTCTAAGGTTCCCTTACGTTTATCTACTTATCTAGGTTTAGGGGCGGCGGCGATCGCCCTTTTCATGGCTCTACTCGTCTTCTATTGGCGCATTGTTGCCCCTACTGCTCCCCTCACCGGGTTTGCCACCATCCTGATTGCCATCTTCTTTCTGGGAGCTGTACAATTGGTCAGCATCGGCATTCTGGGCGAATATATCGGCCGCATCTACGAACAAGTCAAAGGTCGGCCCCTCTATACCCTAGCAGAAATTCGAGGTTGGGAAAAGGGCGATCGCCCTAGGGATGGGTGAGGGAGTAGAACCGGGAACCTTACTTTTTAGGCAATACATGGCGAATTCCGCCTCGATTTCCTCGTGTATCGTCTTGGTAGCGAGGGATAATATGAATCGTGGCATGGCCCATTTTTTGACCTGCCGCATGATTGACATTAATGCCCACATTAAAGCCATCAGGCTGAAATTCTTGGGTTAACATCTCTTGTACTTTATTAGCCATAAACCAGCAAGCTGATTGTTCCTTAAAGGGCAATTCAAAATAATTGGCAATATGACGTTTAGGTACAATCAACACATGACCCTTACTCACGGGGTAACCATCAAACATGGCATAGGCTGTTGCTGATTCCGTGAGTAACCTTAAGCTTTTGCGGGGATTGCAAAAAATGCAGCGATCGCTAGAATGTCTTTGATAATTGTAGTGAACATATTCGTAGATTTGGCAAGACTCATCGATGTGAATGGACTTAAAGGGCAATTTAACGATACATTGATAGGTGGGTTTTTGATGCACATAATGTTGTCTAAAGCCCTCTCTTTTAATATCTCGCCTGACGGCATAATAGGCTTTTCCGCCCGGTTTCAAGAGATGAGATACTTCCATGATTACAGTGGCTTGTTCTTCAGGAAATAAGACATTGAGAACATAAAAACAAATAATGGTATCAAATTTATTCTGGGGATGGTCGGGAAAATAGTGAGGATCGTAGCCTTTAATCTGAAACCCTTGTTTAGAGAGAATTTTAACGTCATTACCTAACCCACAGCCAAAGTCTAGAATCTGTCCTTGCAATCGGTTTCTTTCTAATAAAAACCGCCCTGGAAAGGATAAAAATTGACGGTCAATAGCAGTGAGATGGCTGTATTTATTGGTTGGCTTTTTCATAAATTAGGTAATGGGTAGTGGGTAATGGGTAATGGCGAGGGGTTAAGATAATGTACATTTTGTCAACTTCTAAATATAGAGTCAAGAAAATAGGCGAAGACGATTTATGGATTATTCAAGGAAGCAGCAAAACTGGGTTTTCCCTATTCCCGACTCCCCACTCCCCATTACCAAAGCGAAGCGCTGTATGATTGAATGTCTAGGGAAACAGATCGGGAGTATTCTGGATTTTGGCTACGGAATTACGAAGCTATGTTTTTATTGATAACCTGCAACCCCAGCACGCTGCCTATATTGGTACGGTGGCTTTAGGCTTTCTGCCTTTACCGGGAGATACGTCGTTGTGGGTTGAGGTTGCTCCAGGGATTGAAATTAATCGGATTACGGATGTGGCGCTGAAGGCGACGCGGGTTCGCCCGGCGGTTCAGTTTGTGGAGCGGCTCTATGGACTGTTGGAGATTCATTCAGCTAGTCAGGGGGAAACGCGGGCGGCAGGACAGGCGATTTTAGATGCTTTGGGGGTGAAAGAGCGCGATCGCCTGAAACCGCGCGTGATTTCGAGCCAAATTATCCGCAATATTGACCCCCATCAAACCCAGTTGATTAACCGCAACCGTCGTGGACAGATGATTTTGTCGGGGCAAACTCTCTATGTTTTGGAGGTGCAACCGGCTGCCTATGCTGCTTTGGCGGCGAATGAGTCGGAAAAGGCGGCGCTGATTAATATTTTGCAAATCCAAGCGGTGGGGATTTTTGGTCGTCTTTATTTGGGGGGCGAAGAACGGGATATTATCGCCGCTTCTCAAGCAGCGCTGGCGGCGATCGAGAATATTTCGGGACGGGAAAATCCTCCGCCTGATACTCAATAAGTGATGGAAGTAAGTGATTATGGCGAATTCTGAACATTTAGCAGTATTGTATCGCGGCATCCCTGCCTGGCAGAAGTGGAGAATGGCTCATCCAGAGATTACCCCGGATCTGAGTGAGACGGATTTGGGGGGGTATCGGCTCCCAGGGATTGATTTAGCGGGTGTGGATTTGAGACGGGTGAATTTATCGCGCACGGATTTGGAGGGGGCAAATCTGGATCGGGCTTCTTTGAGTGGGGCGATCGCCTCTTGCTCCCTTTTAAGGCAGGCTTGCTTCACCCAAAGTCAGGCGATCGGCACACAGTTCAAACAAGCGGATTTAAGCAGAGCTGATTTAAGCGGGGCGAATTTTACGGGTGCAGATTTAACTGAAGCGAATTTAGAGGGAGCCAATCTGCGAGGGGCTTCTTTAAGCGGTGCAAATCTGATGCGAGCTAATCTTAAAGATGCGGATTTAAGCGATACGAATTTACGGCGCTCTAACTTAAGTTATGCCAATTGTCGAGAAGCTAACCTCAGTGGAGCGGTTCTGATCGATGCCATTTTACATCACGCGGAGTTGATTAACGCCCATCTTCATCGCGTGGATTTAAGCCAGGCTAATTTAAGTGAAGCTCATTTAGGGGGAGCCTATTTATGGGGGGCAAATTTAAGGGATGCAGATTTGTATCATACGGATTTAAGATGGGCTAATTTAAGCCGGGCAAATTTCATCGGCGCTCGGTTAAACGATGCTTATTTGCGGGGCGCGATTTTGAATTCAACGCAGTTTGAGGGTAATGGGTAATGAGTAATATCACATACAGCGCTTCGCGCTGTGATGGGGGGATGGGGGGAACAAACAGCAGACTGGGTAGCACTTTGAGCCATTTTAGCTATGGTTCAAAACAGTCATTAATGTACCTCATAACAGCGAAAACTGCTGTAAATTATTTTTGGCCACCATTTCTATTATGGCGCACTCCCTTCCCTTTTGTCAACCCTTAACCGCAGAAATTTCCTCAATAATTTTCATCGTTTCCACCGAAACCGTACAGACGCGCAACAGCAAATCAACCACCGTTTCCTTATAGTCGATGAAGCGATAGGTATTGAACTTTTCCCGAATCGTAGCATCGCGGGGTTTCTTTTCCTTATATTGGTCGAGTATCCATTCTAGAGCGCAACGGTTACCCAGTTTATAGTCCCACGCCCTTGGGGGAATATGTTTCAGCGTGGTGATATTGTCCAGGATAATTTCATGGTTAATTTTGTCCGCTTTCAATTTTGGTTGATAGGTTTGGGTTTCTTTCAGGGGAATATCCACGCGCTCCAGGGGATAGGGTTCAACAGTTTCAAAATTCAGGTGCAGATGCATCAGTTGCTCTCCCCAGTTTGCCCATTGGAAAAAATCATCATAAAACGGTAGTCGGGGAAAGTCGCGCTTCAGGTTGAGTTCGTATTTTTCTCGGTAGTGGGGGTTATGGAGAACGGCATAGGTATAGTGGAAAATATCGAGTTTGGTGATAGTCCTCATCTCCAGCTCCTCTCCCGCAGCATTTGCCCTCACCCCTAGCCCCTCTCCCGCAGGAGAGGGGGATGTAAGTCCCTCTCCCGTGGGAGAGGGATATAGGGAGAGGGCATCCCCGGAAACACTGCCCCTCACCCCCAGCCCCTCTCCCGCAGGAGAGGGGAGTATAAGTTCCTCTCCCGTGGGAGAGGGATATAGGGAGAGGGCAATCCTCGCTAAAACATCAATCAAATTCTCCGTAACCTCTTCATTCTTAAAGCGCAAAACCCGAAATCCATGGTCAGCGAACCAATTATCCCTATCTGCATCTCGCTCTTTTTGCTGTTCATGAATTCCCCCATCGACTTCAATCACCAACTTCGCCCCATGGCAATAGAAATCAACAATACATTGACCAATATTATGTTGCCTCCTAAACTTTGCCCCCTGTAACCGTTTCGCTCGTAAACATTCCCATAAGATTTGTTCTGCCGGGGTTTGACTTTGGCGAAGTTCTTTTGCTCGTTGCAGCAGAGCTTCGGGAATCATTCGCCTTGCTCCGGCTAATTGACTGACATCTTGCCCAGGGTTGTGCCCTCTCTCTTTCATGTCCGAAGGAAAATCTCTCTCCCCAGGGAGAGAGACTTCTGCCCCCCTTCTCCCGTGGGAGAAGGGGTTGGGGGAAGAGGGCACAGCCTGATGCGGAGAATCTTGCCCTCTCTCTAAATCTCTCTCCCCAGGGAGAGAGACTTCTGTTCCCCTTCTCCCGTGGGAGAAGGGGCTGGGGGAAGAGGGCACGCCTTCATCTTGCCCAGGGTTGTGCCCTCTCTCTAAATCTCTCTCCCCAGGGAGAGAGACTTCTGATACTCCCCTTCTCCCGTGGGAGAAGGGGCTGGGGGAAGAGGGCACAGCCTGATGCGGAGAATCTTGCCCTCTCTCTAAATCTCTCTCCCACGGGAGAGAGACTTCTGATGCTCCCCTTCTCCCGGGGGAGAAGGGGCTGGGGGAAGAGGGCCCAGCCTGGTGCGGAGGGTTGTGCCCTCTCTCTAAATCTCTCTCCCACG
>NZ_JAQPOK010000070.1 GCF_030068445.1 Roseofilum halophilum BLCC-M91
GCTCCTAGTAATAGACAGTTGGCGAGTACAATGCTGGTGAGGCTAGAGGTTATGCGGCTCAGGAAATTCAGTTTCATCACCAATGAGAAAGTCTTAATGGGTAATTAGTCTTTGACGCTACTATTCATAAGACGATCTTTGAGGCTCATTTGTGAAATATAGTGTTTCGCGCTGTGATGGGGTGATGGGGTGATGGAGTGATGGGGTGATGGAGTGATGGGGTGATGGGGTGATGGAGTGATGGGGTGATGGAGTGATGGGGTAATTGGGGTAATTGGGGTAATTGGGGTAATTGGGGTAATTGGGGTAATTGGGGTAATTGGGGTAATTGGGGTAATTGGGGAAAGACAGCGAGCAAGATGCTCGCACTCCTATTTTGGAATTTTGCCCCCTTCTCCCTTCGACTTCGCTCAGGGTAGCGCCTGTGGGAGAAGGGGCTGGGGGATAAGGGAACAATCTCTCTTAACCAGAAACCACAAAATTAACCAATTTGCGCTTGGGAACCACAATCACCTTCTTCACTTCCTTACCCTCGATATAGCGTTGGGCAACTTCGGAATCGCGGGCATATTGTTCTAACAGTGCTTGATCTTCAGTCGCGGGGACTTCGATTGTGCCCCGTGTTTTACCCATGATTTGAATCACTAGGGTAATCTCATCGACGACTAGGGCGCTCTCATCAAAAACTGGCCAAGATTGACGGTGAATGGACTCCTGATGATCCAAGGCTTGCCATAATTGTTCGGTTATATGGGGGGCAAAGGGGGCGAGTAGGAGCAATAAGGTTTCAATGCCTTCGGTGTAAACGGGAGAGGATTTACATTGGGCATCGTTGAGGGCGTTACTGAGTTTCATCATCTCGGAAACGGCGGTATTAAACTGATAATCTCCTTCTAAATCGTCGGTGATTTCTTTGATGGCGGTGTGAATGGCGCGACGGAGATCTTTTTCGGCTTTTGTATTTCCTGTTTCCTGTTCAGAAGAGGTTTCTGCAAATTCCATGACTAACCGCCAAACCCGGTTGAGGAAGCGAAATTGTCCTTCAACATCGGCATCATCCCATTCTAGGTCTTTTTCTGGGGGGGCTTTGAAGAGGATAAACATCCGTGCGGTGTCTGCGCCGTATTTGCCCAAGACGGTTAAGGGAGCAATGCCGTTGTATTTGGATTTGGACATTTTCTCATAGCAGGTGATGAGAGCATCACCAGTATCAGGATCTGTGGGTTGGTTAATGTCGGCTATTTCATCGGTGCGAATATATTTACCGGTATTGGGATTTTTATAGGTTAGAGCCTGTACCATACCTTGAGTGAGCAACCGTTGGAAGGGTTCGTCAAAATTGATTAAACCGCGATCGCGCAAAACCTTAGTAAAGAAGCGAGAATACAATAAGTGTAGAATCGCATGTTCAATCCCACCCACATACTGATCCACCGGCATCCAATCATTGGTTTTCGCCGAATCAAACACCGCCTCATCATTCTTCGCATCCGGATAGCGCAAGAAATACCAGGACGAATCAATAAACGTATCCATCGTATCCGTTTCCCGTTTCGCCCCAGTGCCGCAACTCGGACAATCTACATTCACCCACTCTTCTAACTGCGCCAAGGGAGACGCACCCTTACCGGAAAACGCCACATCCTCCGGCAATCTTACCGGCAGTTGATCGTCTGGAACCGGAACCGCTCCACAATGGGGACAATGGACAACAGGAATGGGAACCCCCCAATACCGTTGCCGAGAAATTAACCAATCCCGCAAGCGATACTGCACCCGTGCCTTCCCATACCCCTTACTTTGGGCATAGTCAATGATGGCTTGTTTGCCTTCCGTCGAAGGAGCGCCGTTAAACATCCCGGAATTCACCATATAGCCGGGTTCCGTATAAGCTTCGCTCAAGTTCTCCGGCACTTCACCTTGAGTCGGGGAAATCACCACCTTAATCGGTAACTCTTGCTGCGTGGCAAACTGGAAATCGCGCACATCATGGGCGGGAACCCCCATCACTGCACCGGTTCCATACTCGTACAATACATAATCGGCAATCCAGATGGGAATCTCTTCCCCGGTAAACGGATTAATCGCCCGTCCCCCGGTGGGTATGCCCCGTTTGGGCTTATCTTCGGCCGTGCGTTCAATATCACTTTCCCCTTCAAGGGATGTGATAAACTCAGTCACCGCTTGCTGTCGGTCTGGGGTGGTTACTTTCGGGGTTAAGGGATGCTCTGGAGCTAACACCACATAGGTGACACCATACACGGTATCGGGACGGGTGGTAAAGACGGCAATTTTTTCATCGAGTCCGACAATGGGAAATTCTAGATAAGCCCCCACGGATTTCCCAATCCAGTTGGCTTGCATGAGTTTGACGCGCTCCGGCCATCCGGAGAGTTTATCTAAGTCTTGCAAGAGTTCTTCGGCGTAGTCGGTAATCTTCAAGAACCATTGTTTTAAGAGTTTGCGCTCGACTTTGGCCCCGGAGCGCCAGGAATTACCCTCGCTGTCTACCTGTTCATTGGCGAGTACGGTTTGGTCTACGGGGTCCCAATTGACGGCTGCTTCTTTCTGGTAGGCTAAACCGGCTTGGAAGAATTGCAAGAAAATCCATTGCGTCCATCGGTAGTAGTCGGGGGAACAGGTCGCCACTTCCCGATTCCAGTCGTAGGAGAGTCCCAAGCGCCTTAGTTCTGCCTTCATCTGGGCAATGTTCTCATACGTCCATTTTGCCGGATGAATGCCTCGTGCGATCGCCGCATTTTCTGCCGGTAAACCAAACGCATCCCATCCCATGGGGTGCAGCACCCGATAGCCGCGCATCCGATAGACCCTGGCGATGACATCTGTAATCGTATAGTTTCTGACATGACCCATATGCAGGTTTCCTGAAGGGTAGGGAAACATGGAAAGGGCGTAGAATTTGGGTTTCCCTGGGTCGGTCAGTGTGGTGTCTACTCCTTGTTCCGCCCAGGTTTGTTGCCATTTTTCCTCGATTTCAACTGGATTATAGCGAGATTCCACGAGTTAAACTCCTGCGGGGTCAATGTTCATTACTGTTTGACTATTTTGACACAATCTGGGATGGGTCGGCCATTTCTCTGGCATTTTGCTTATAGCCCTAGGTGCTGGTCATGGGTAATGGATGGTATTGGGTAAGTAGAAGGAAAAATTTTAAAGAATCTTCATGAAGTTTTGTTAAAGTTTCCGTAGGTTTGCGGAATTTAAAAACTTCAATCTGTAATTGTCTATTGGAAGGTAAGTATACTTATGTAAGTACCTCATCCAAATCGTCTAAAAAAAGTTCGGAAAACTAGCATTTTTTTGCAATTTGCGGTTATGATGTTCAAATCTTAATACAACCTAAAGTCAATACATTGATCGCAAGTCCGTCAAGAGACTGACTGAGCATTCGCCAAGGCAACCCCTACCGATCAGATCATCTACTACTACTGGAGTCAAGCAATCTTATGTTAATTCGAGATATTGTTGAGCAAAGTCTAACGGTTGGTTATCTGAGTGTGGATGCAGAGGAGCAACTGCGAACCAACCTCAGCCACAAATATGATGTGGAAGATTTCCGAGCATTTATGCAACTGCAATTTGCGATTATGAATGGACAGGTGAAGCAGGAGGCTCGCGAACGGTTGTTGGTGACAGTTACTAACTAAGTCAACGGGCGAATCATGGTAATGATTAGTTGGGCTAACTGCTGGGCACTGTTGGGTACAGCGAGGGAAGCCATGGCTTGTGACATCTTCTCTAGGGTGTCTGGAGAGTCGAGCCATTCAGAGACGGTTTGTTTTAAGGTTTCAGCCGTGAGTTGGTTTTGCTCAAAGCGTTGTGCTGCACCGGCTTGGACGAAGATCTGGGCGTTATAGGTTTGATGATCGTCGGCAGCATAGGGATAGGGAATGAGTATAGCGGGTGTTTTGGCGATCGCCAATTCCGTCAGCGTCCCTGCTCCAGCGCGACTGATGGCTAAACTCGCTCGATGAAGCAAAGCGCCCATATTATCGTAAAAAGGCAGGGTTAAATAGCGCGAATGCTGAAAATCCTGACCATGGGGATCGTTATTTCCGGTTAAATGAACCACCACTACACCCCGCTCTAACCAGTCTTGCACGGCTTCGCGCACCAGTTGATTGACGGCAACTGCTCCTTGAGATCCCCCTACCACAACAATTAGGGGCGCATCTTCAGGAATATCTAGGGTTAGGGGTTGGGGATCGAGAAAATCAGCACGCACGGGAGTCCCCACGGTGATGACATTCGTTCCCTTGAGATAATTTTGGGCAGCTTCAAACCCGACGGCTACCTGAGTACACCAGGGAGCCAAAAGGCGCGTCACTTTACCCGGTAAGGCGTTCGACTCATGGAGCAGAACGGGTAAATTGAGCGATCGCGCGGCAAGAATAACAGGAGCAGCAATATACCCTCCCGTGGTAAATACCCCTTGAAATCCACCGGTTTTCAACAACCGACGACAGACTCCAATGGAACTTACCAGCCCTTGCAACACTCTCAGACTCTTGAGACTCAAGCCACCCTGAAAGCCTTCCACGGCGATCGTATGTAGGGGATATTGACTCGGAACTAACTGGGTTTCCAAGCGGTTGGGAACCCCCAACCATTCAATCTGGCAGTTCTCAAGTTGCCTAGCAACAGCCAGAGCAGGAAATAAATGCCCACCGGTTCCACTAGCGGCAATGAGGAGTTTCAAGGGTGAATCAGACATGAGGGAGCTATCGGGTGTGAATCAGGTACTCTAGAGTTATAGTAGTGCTTATTTTCCCATAGCGAGTTAAGCAATTATTGGATGGGTCAATCAATGAGCGACGATATGATGAATTCTATTTCCAGTCACCAGAGACAATGGGCAAGATTACCGGGTAGTCGCCTTTGGGCTACCTTGCTGTTGAGTGTATCGATCGCCTGGACTGGGGGAAACCTGGGGGTACGAGCTGCCGAAACTGCACCCAATGAATTAAAACAGGTGATCGAGCAAATCGACAATAACGCCAGTCAACAGAATCTGGAAGGGGTTTTAGCCTTTTACGATCGCCAGTTTGAGAGTGAGGATGGTTTAACCCGCTCTAGTCTGGCAGAAGTGTTAGCCGGATTTTGGCAAGATTATAGTCAGATTCGCTACAGCACCGAAATTGAATCCTGGGAACACGAAGGCAATGGTTGGATCGCCGAAACGGTGACGACAATACAGGGTCAAAAAAGGATGATGGGGCGATCGATGCAGATGCGATCGCAGATTCGATCGCGCCAACGGCTAGAAAATCAAAAGTTAGTCTCCCAGGAAATCCTCTCAGAGCGCACCATTTTAACGGCTGGAGACAATCCGCCTACGGTTGATTTTCAACTGCCCGAACAGGTTTTAATTGGTCAACGCTTTACCTTAGATGCGATCGTCCAAGAACCCTTAGGAAATGATGTCCTTTTAGGCGCTGTCCTCGAAGAACCCGTCCATGTCAATCATTATCTGGAATCGAAATCCATCGACTTGGAGTTACTCTCGGCTGGCGGATTATTCAAATTAGGCACAGCACCCATTCTTCCCGAACCTAGATGGATTTCAGCCGTACTCATTCGCGGGGATGGCATCACCATGATTACCCAACGCTTGAGAGTGGTGAGTTCAATTCAAAATTAAAAATTCAAAATGGTTTGAGGGTGGGGCATGGAGGAATGGGGAGATCGCCAATTACCAATTACCGATTACCAATTACCGATTACCAATTACCAGCGCGAAGCGCTTAAGATCTATGTCTCAGTTCAAAATTAAGGTATGGGGCGTATTCTTTGCCAGTCTGATTGGGGTTAATCCTCTGTTAACCCACCAGGTATTTCCTGTTCCTGTACTGGCTCAGGATATTCCCATCAATTCGAGTGAAGTTCAAAGGGTTCCCCAATTTTTAGTCGATGCCGTTCGCTGGGATCTGAGCATTGAATTAGGCGTACATCCCGATCGCCTTTCCTTTGTTGAAGCCAGTCGCCAACAATGGCCCGATACCTGCCTAGGATTGCCTAATCCTGGGGAATTTTGTGGTCAGCAAATTATTCCCGGATGGCGTATTGTCCTATCCAATGGCTCTCGACGTTGGGCCTATCGCACCGATATTCAGGGACAACTGAGGCGAGTGGAAACCATGCCCCAAGAAATTGCTTTCCCCCTGTTTTTACAGGACATTGTGCTAGAAGCGGCGGCTAGAGACTCCCAACAACCGATCGATTCTTTAGCCTTTCAACAAGCCATTCCCCAAACCTGGCCCGATACTTGTTTAGGATTAGGAGGCAATAATTGCACGGCGATCGCCCTTCCCGGTTGGGAAATTACGGTTATTAGTGATACTCTCGGTCAAACCTGGAACTATCGCACCAACCGGGATGGCTCCATTATTCGGCCAGCGATCGCCTCATCCTCCACTGAAACCTCCGGAATTGGAGGATTACCAGAATCAGTCAGACAAGCCGTCTTCAAAGATTTGGCCCGTCGCCGCAGGTTACCGATGCGTACCCTAGAAGTCGTAGACGCGACCGAGCAAATTTGGTCAAATAACTGTTTAGGATTGCAATTTTGGAATAGTGAATGCCAAGAAGAAGAGCTAGAGGGGTGGCGAGTCGTGGTGAAAAATTCCCGCCGCCGTTGGGTGTATCGCACGGATAGTCAGGGCGAGATTGTTTATCCAGAAAATAACTAACATCCAATCGAGTTAAAGGGATTCAAGAAGCGGGCAAGATGCCCGCACTCCTCCAATCCCTTAATATTACAGCGCTTTGCGCTGTAATGGAGTACAGTCTTATTCAGATAGCTAAGTGTAGGGATTGCTTTCCTTCGGTCGCAATGACAACTCTAACCCATAGATGAATGCCATACCTCATATCCCATCCCTATTCAGCCACCCGTAACCTAGCCAAATAAGCATCCGTATAATAATGGCGGAGAATATCCTGATAGGTTGAGCCTTGAGAAGCCATCGCATAGGCTCCATATTGGCTCATCCCCAAACCATGGCCAAATCCCCGGCCTTGCACTTGGAAACTTGCCGCTCCTGTAGCCTTATCACCTGCTGTAAGCGGTTGAATGGTAAACAGGGTACTTCTCAAACCGATCGCCTTTCTCAACTGGGCCCCAGTAATCATCTTTTCCCCTTGATCGCCGGTAATTTTCAGCGTTCGCACGCGGCCTTGGGGAGTCTTCTCTTGAGGCACAATGGACAATACATTGCCCACCCCTTCAGTTAATTCGCTGATATCGGCCAAGCTAAAGACCTCTGTCCATTGATAAACCGGAGCTTGCTGATCGTAATCGGGTACAGCTCGCAAATAGGGACGCGGTTCCGACCAAATATCTTCTACATTCTCTGTATGCCCCCCAGAAGAGGAATGAAACACCGCTTCAATAATTGAACCGTCATAGGCCAAGATTTGTCCTTGAGTGGCATCAACTGCTTGTTGAGTGCTGACGTATTCATCTTCTACGCCACCATAGACTTGCCAAAAGGTGTCATTGCCCACATCATAAATTTTATCGGCTGTCTTTTCCCGATGATAGAGGGCATAACTGCGGGCGGATACCGCTTGAGCTTTCAGAGCTTCCAAGGGCCAAGAAGGAATCATTTCGCCGCCGACCACACTGTAGAGATAATGCTCAATATCGACATAATTAATCGCGGTAATGCCTTCATCGGTGGGCATAATTAACAGTCTACCTCGATACCAGCGATCGCCAATCCACACCAATCCATCATTTTCTGGTTCAATCCATAACTGTCCTGCTCGCCACTGAGCCAGAGACACCCCATAATAATCGGACTGAGCCGTAAACCCATCCATCGGGTTTAACTCCCCAATCACCTGACCATTGGAATCCTTCACAATTGCGGCGGTAGAACTACCAATTTTTACGCGATCGGTATCTTCCTGAATCGCTACCCGCAACTCAACCTCGGCCGCACTCGCTAAGGAAGCCATGACCATCCACAGCAGGGTGGTCAACCACCAATGGGGTTTGATGGGTTTCAATAGCGCTTTCACGGGAATAAAGAAAATACTGAACACAGAAGCCATAGAAAATCAATCCTTAGTGGGAGTCGTTGAGTAGATGTATACGTTATCGAAAATCTTAATAGACCTTAACAGATCGTCAGCCCCTCTGAGTCAATTTCCGGGAAATTCACCCAAAATCTTTGCTTCTTATCTCAAATTCGGTTCAAGGGTTAAACTTGCGGGCATCTTGCCCGCACTCCCTCAATTGCTTGATATTCATGGAGTGGGAGCATCTTGCTCCCTAGGTTTTCATGGAGTGGGAGCATCTTGCTCCCTAGGTTTTCATGGAGTGGGAGCATCTTGCTCCCTAGGTTTTCATGGATTGGGAGCATCTTGCTCCCTAGGTTTTCATGGATTGGGAGCATCTTGCTCCCTAGGTTTTCATGGAGTGGGAGCATCTTGCTCCCTAGGTTTTCATGGAGTAGGAGCATCTTGCTCCCTAGGTTTTCATGGAGTGGGAGCATCTTACTCCCTAGGTTTTCATGGATTGGGAGCATCTTGCTCCCTAGGTTTTCAATGACGGTTACCCTTTGTGGGTTAAGCCAATAAGCGGCGAATTTCTTCGATACGTTTGCGGTTGACTCCTAAATCAGATTGCCCTAACCTCGAAGCAGAGCGCACGTGGATCGTTTGGGCATTTTGATCCAGATAAAATTCTACATCATCCACGTACCCCATCAGCTTGCTGGTAAACTCAGCATAAAGATAATTCTCTGATTCCGTAATAATCGCGGTTCGGGGCATTCCCTGGATAATAGATTTCAATTTCTCGATCGCTTCTGAGGGAGTGCCGCTATAAGAAAACGGCTGAATATAATGTTCAGTATCGGTTGTTGAACCTTGACTACAAACACAATTGGGAGAAGAGGGACAAGGGGCGAGTTTTCCCTCTTTAACCCCTAGATTCGTCGGACGTTTTCCAGAAAATGACAACATAAATTAAGGAGATGCTTCTAAACAGACAACTTAGTTATGCTATCATTCCTGGAATGATTTTTAACTAGAGGCACTGGTATAGTAGCGTAGGGCAAATTTCCAGAAGGCATTGGAGAGGATTAATAAGGCGATCGCCAGCACCAAGGAACCCATCAACCAGGCGATGTTACTCTCCCCTAACAGGGATTGGGCGGGAACTGTGGTTAAAAAAGTTACAGGAATAACAAAGGTAAAAAACACTCGGTAAGCGATAGGGTAGGCGACCACCGGATAACGGCCAGCATCTAAAAGGGATCTCAGCACTTCAGTGATGTTATAAATTTTGACAAACCAGACGCTAGTTGTGCCCAGGAGAAACCACAGACTATAGAGAATCAAAATGCCGAAAAATAGGGGAAAGAGGGCCAAAATAAAGTCAGTTATCCCTAAATTGAGGCGATTCCCCACATAGAAAATCACCCCCAACCCTAAAACCACATCCGGTAATCCCCAAGGGGAAATCATGCGTGTAGAGAGCCAAAATTGGGTGCTAATGGGTTTGAGCAGTACAAAGTCCAGGGTTCCTTGTTCCACTTGGTCTACAATACGATTGAGATTGGGGGCAAGAAAGGCATTCGAGATGCCTTGCAGTAGGGTAAAAAAGCCCATGACTAATAAGGCTCTTTCCCATGACCAACCGTCAAAAGTGTAGCCGGTTCGATAAAATAGGAAGAGGCCAAAAATCCCCCCCACGAGGTTACCGAGACTGGTTAGGGCGGCGATCGCAAAATTTAGGCGATATTCCAGTTCAGCCGCGATCGAAGTGGCCCAAAATAACTGAAGTAGCTTGAAATATTGCAGCATCATTCCCGATTCCCTAATCTAATACGGATTCTGAACCCAGTCTTGAGTCTGATTAAAGGGTAACTCTTGATTAATAGCATCAATTTGGAACTGTTCAGCCTCATTGATTTGATCGATGTGGGTTTTCATGATCTGCATTAACCGTTGATTATAAAATCGATGCAGGCTATGGTGGGGAGTTGCCGGAAAGCCTCGCCGCTTCTTGTGTCTGCCTCCCGCACCTGGATCGAAGCGTTGAATGCCGTTGGCGATCGCCCACTCAATCGGCGTATAGTAACAAGCGTTAAAGTGCAGGCAATCAAATTCTTCAAAACTGCCCCAATAGCGTCCATACAGTTGATCCCCTTTGGTAACACAAAAGGACATCCCCACCGGTTTGCGCTCATCTCCTTCCCGATAGGCAGCACTTAACACCAGCCGATGGCGATAATTATCATACAGTCGCTCAAAAAAAGTCTTGGTTAAATACTTGCTGCCCCACCAGCCAAATTGATCGCAGTGATGGCTATAAAACTGGTACATATCCGCGAGGAGCTGATGGGTAATGTCTTCTCCATTGTGGACTTTCATGGTTAATTTAGCTTTCTCTACCGCCTTACGCTCTCGCTTAATATTGCGCCGTTGATTAGCATTGAACATCTTTAAATAATCATCAAACGTCTGGAAGCCCTGATTATGCCAAATACTGCTATGGTGCAACCAAGCCGAAAAGCCGTATTTTTGAATCATCGGTCTCCATTTGGGGTCAACATAGAGGAAATTACAGCCAGAAATATTATGGCGATCGCAAAACTGGTCGATCGCTGCTACCATCGTCTCCGTTAAGGTATCCTCATCTTCAGCCGGATCGACCAAAAACCGATAACCCAACGCTGGCGTAAACGGACTCATCCCCAACAGCTTGGGATAATATTCAATCCCTAGACGATAGGCCAGATCGGCCCATTGGTGATCGAAGACAAACTCACCATAGCTATGACCTTTAAGATATAACGGAGCCGCCGCCACTAGGGTGTCCTCTTTCCACACCGTTAAATGACAAGGTTGCCAACCCGCTTGCGCTGTGGCACTCCGAGAAGCCTCCATATTGTGCAACCATTCCCACTCTAAAAAGGGTGTTTTCAGGGGTTGCGCCAGAGCATCCCATTCCGGTTGAGGTACTTCAGAAATTTGTGAAATCCAGCGAATTGAATAACCCATGGCAATTAACAATTAACAATTAACAATGAACAATTAACAATTAGGCAATAGGCAATCCCCGCGTCCCCGCGTCCCCGCGTCCCCGCGTCCCCGCGTCCCCGCGTCCCCGCGTCCCCCATTCCCCGCGTCCCCGCGTCCCCGCGTCCCCGCGTCCCCCATTCCCCCATTCCCCTACCCTAGCCGATAGTGTAAAAACACCTCTTGCCCGACGGGGTGAGCAGAGAGGAGAGTTAAGGATTTGGGTAGATTTAAGCCTAACCCATCCACGGGAGTGGGGGCAGTTGCGCCACCTAAAAGCACTGGACATACCGTTAACCATAATTCATCAATCCAATCTCCGGCCAGTAAGCTGGCTACTAGGGCCCCTCCTCCGAGCAGGGCCAAGCGCTTAATATTCAGTTGGGCCAACTGGACAAAAACCCCATTCCAATAGAACCCCCCTTCATGGGTAGAAGCGGTGAGAATGCGGTCAAATTTGGACGTTAATTCTGGTTGATTTTGCCAGGGAATGGCTCCCTCTGGGGTGGTGAGTAGCCATCGGGGAATCGGTTGTTGAAAAAAGCGACAGGAGGCATCGAGAGTGCCGGTTTGGGAAACTAGAATTTGTACCGGTTGGGGCGGATAGTGGTTTTGCTGGCGTTCCCGTAGGAGTTGGCGATCGCTAATGCTCAGGGTTGTACCATAGGCCCGTAGGGTTCCTGCCCCGAATAGGACAGCATCGACTTTAGCAATTTGTTGTTCGAGATGGGCTTTATCCGTGGCCGAGCCAAACCGAGCCGGTGACCGATCTGTGTCGGAGATTTTGCCATCGGCGCTCATGGCCAGAATAACAGTAATATGGGGGCGATCGACTGTAGAAGCCGTCATAGCATAGGAGTAGGAACTTTCACAAAGTATACAATATGTTGCTTTATGTTGCTGTTGCCAACAATGGGCTTGCACCCAAGTGAAGATTATTGATAGGCTAAGAGTGGGAAAGTAAACTCAGGGACTAAGCTTCTTCCCCTCAATTCCCCAATCAGAAGCAGGGTGCAAACAATCGCAAGTTATCCTTAACGTCGCAACTGTGATGAAGAACACAGTTAGGCTGGTGGCGAAATCATAGCCTAAATGATAAAAAGATCTAAAATAAAAAGTGAGTGCTATATTGATCGTGTTTTAGGATGACCTGGAATTGATTATCTAACATCTAACATTTAAACAATCTACCAAACCCCAACTGAGATTATGACAACTTCAGCTTCCCAAGATATCAAAAACGAAAATATTGATTTGCTCTCGGCTTATCAACAACATCCGTCCCTGGAATTGCGGAACCAGATTGTCAAATCAAATATTGGTTTAGTCAGAAAAGAAGCCCATCACTGGATGCACCAATGCAGTGAAGGATACGATGACTTACTCCAAGTTGGGTGTATTGGTCTGATTCGAGCGATAGAACGGTTTGAACCCTCTAAAGGCCACGCCTTTAGTTCCTTTGCCATTCCCTACATTCGGGGCGAAATTCAACATTATTTACGCGATCGCAGCAATACCGTCCGCATCCCTCGACGGTGGTTGATGATGCAGCGCAAAGCAGAAACCACCATTCGGGATTTACAAGTGCAACTTAACCGCTATCCCAAAGATATCGAAATCGCCCAAGCCATGGGCGTGTCCTTAGAAGAATGGCACGAGGTGAAACTCGCTTCCAAAAACCGATCGCTCCTCAGTCTAGATGCTCCCGTCACCGATGAAGGGGAACAAGCCACCAGTTTAGGCGAACTGGTTCCCGACTATCACTATCGCAGTTTCCAATTAGCCATGGAAGACCAAATTCGCCTGCAACAAGGCCTGGTGAAATTGGAAGAGCGCACCCGCCAAGTCTTAGAATTTGTCTTTCTCCACGACCTCACCCAAAAAGAAACCGCCGAACGGATGGGAATCAGCGCCGTTACCGTCTCTCGGCAGGTGAAAAAGGGTCTGGAACGGTTGAAAAAGGTGATGACCACGGAGATTTGAAGCCCTCAACCCCTATGTCTTTTGATAGAGATGGGGAGATGGGGACGCGGAGACACGGAGACACGGGGACACGGAGACGCGGAGAAATTACCTTTTTCCTTCCCCCCTTGGGGGGACACAGGGGGGGTTTGCCTATTCCCCATTCCCCATTCCCCATTCCCTAGATCTTGGTCATTAACCAAAAATCAGCCTAAAATAGCAGTACCATTAACCCAGTAACTCAAATCGCCAGCTAATCGTGCTAATCGTGGGGGGTTTCCATGCGTCCATCATTCTTAGTCATAGTCCTCAGTGTCCTCACCCTAGGGTTAGGCAGTTGTGGTTTAATTGGGGGGGGAGGAGAAGACCCCGCCACTGAAGCGCCCCCGGAAGAACCGGTAGCCTCTGCCCCCCAAACTACGCCCACGGAAGGGGAAGCAGAAGCAGAAGAAGCGCCACCGGAAGTGTTTCCAGAAGAGGAAGCAGAAGCGGAAGAACCCCCACCCCCTCCTCCCCCCCAATCTGCTCTACAACAATCGACCAATCCGGAACAACGGGCCCAGTCAGCAGGCCAGACGACGGGGCAGAAAGACCCGTTTAATCCTCCAGGAATTATTATTACTGGAGGCTCGGCAAATGGTGGGGCAGAAAATGGCGGCCCAGCCGGAGGTATTCCGCCCATCGCTGTGGAAACGCCGCCACCCCCATCTCCTCCATCTCCTCCCGCTCCTGCTGCGGGTGGGGGCAATGGAGGGGGAGGGGTAGCGCCTGGGATTCCCAGTATTGCTCCGTTGTCGATTCCGGAACTGCCCCAAGTGGAACCGCCTCCCAATTTAGGGGTCGATCCGAGGTTTCAACCGGTAGTGGCTGAAGCGCCATTCGATCCGGGGCCGCCGCCTCCGAATACGGCTAGGGCGGTGGAAGTGTCGGCGGTGGTACAAGTGGGCCAGGTGGTGAAGGCCATTGTTAAATCTCCTGGCGAACAGAGTCGTTATGTAGGCGTTGGGGAATATATTGGCGGCGGTTCGGTGTATGTGAAAAATATTGATGTCTATACTCCGGCTGAACCGGTGGTGATTTTGGAAGAGTATGGGCAAGAAGTGGCTCGTGCAGTGGGTGCTGCTCCTTTACCCCCAGAAACACCGCCTCAACCGGCAGGAGGCCCGGTAGAAACGACGGTTCGCGGTGTGCGACTCGGAGATGTGAAGTTAACGGAAATCTCAGGCGGATTTTTGATTTCAGGAACTTTGCAAAATATTGGGGAGGAAGATCTAGAGGTTACCAGTCTGACCTTGCAACTTCAGGAAAAGGGAACGGGCACAATCGTTAATGATTTTAATATCAGTGTAACGGCTAATCTTAAGCCGGAGCAAAAACGGGAATTTAGAGTTACGCGAAGAGGATCGGATGTGAAAGCAGTCGTATTTGGAGGGCGTGATGCTTCTCAATTAGTCGCTATTCTTTTAGAGTGGGAGTAAGATTATGGGGGGAGTGATGAATAACAGCAAATCTGACTTAAAGCCTATGGTGAGATGCTTACAGACATTTGCATATTCTGGTTTAGCTGCTCTAAGTTTCAGTTGCGTAAGCCTGATGCTAATGACTGAGGGGGCGATCGCCCAATTGGGAGGAGAGTCTCTAGGTACTCCAGATGAAGAATTAATTCCCTCTTGTCTCCCTGACATTGCCAATGGGGTGGCTAAATGTAATTATCCCAACGGAGATAATTATCAAGGGGAACTTCGGGGTGGACTACCCAACGGTCAAGGGGTTTATGTCTATGGAGAAGGCGATCGCTATCAAGGAGAATTTCTCAACGGTAAACCCCACGGTCGAGGAGTTTTTATTAGAGCCGATGATGCCCGTCTAGAAGGGGTCTTTGAAAATGGAATCCTCACCAGCGGCCGCGCTGTTTTTGCTGATGGCAAATACTACGAAGGAACCTTTGGATTAGTCACTAATCTTGGTACAAATGTCACCAGTAGTCAACCTTCCGGTAGAGGAAGATTTGTTTATCCCGATCGAAGTCGTTATGAAGGGGAATTTTTTGCCGGTCAACCTTTTGGCCAAGGTACACTCATTCGTCCCGATGGAACCCGTTGCCAAGGTCGGTTTTTCAATGAAGGGTTAGATGCGAATGTTCAATGCGTCTTTCCCGATGGCACAAGATATGAAGGAGAATTACGCGGTGGCGTTCCCCATGGACAGGGTGTAATCATTGCTCCCAATGGTCAACGCACCTCTGGACGTTTCCGCGATGGCGCGTTCGTGAATTAGGATCGATTACAGCGCTTTTCGATGTTATAGCGCTTTCTGCTTCGCAGACATGAAACGCGCGGTAATAGGTTAAAGAGCTGATTGCCCCCAAATAAACCCTAATCCTAATAGGAGTCCACTGAGAAAGTGAAAATTAACGGCAATAAACTTGCAGTTTTTCACTTGTTCGGGTTGGTCATGATACGTGAGAACATGGTGACACAGTTGCACGGCAACGGGGATGCTGAGGAAACTTAGAGCAGTCCATTGGGGAAAATGCCCTTCGATGATGAAGCGGGCGATCGCCGCAAAAACAGCGATACAAGCTGCCAAAAGCAGTTGAGCGCCTTTTTTTGTGCCGATGCGGACAATGGGAGAGCGTTTTCCAGCCGCGATATCGTCCTCCACTTGATGGAAATGGGAGCAGAGCAGAATGATACTGGTGGTAATGCCGATAATAATCGAGGCTTTCAGGTTAGCGGTTGACCAAGCCGGGTTTTGGGAGTAGTATGCAGCACAGACGGCTAAGGGGCCAAACGTAATAAAACAGATGATTTCTCCTAAACCGAGATAACCCAAACGAAAGGGCGGCCCTTGATAGGTATAGCCGAGAAAAACGGCTAGGGCAACCAGTTCCAGAATCATGGGATCGTGTTGCCACCAGGCAATCAAAATCAGTTCTAGGGCGGCGATCGCTAACAGGGCATTGGCGACCCAAAAGACTAGGTTTTTATTCCCAGTTAAATTAACAACAGAATGGTGTTTATTAACATCGATTCCCGTTTCCGAGTCAAACACATCATTGCTTAAATTCACCCAGGCGACAATCAGGATAGCCGCCGTAATAAACATTATAAAAATTGACCAGTCAAAGATTCCTGTTTCCGCAAACGCAACAGCACTACCCACCCCAATGGGAATAACGGCAACACTGTACATGGGCGGCTTAATGGCAGCTAACCATAGCTTTTTTCGGGAAACAGGAATGGTGGGCGTAGTCATGGAACAGTTTCAATATTGAGAACCAATTAGTTTCTAGAGTTTACCCTAAAAGGGCTTGCTGTTGGTTATGGGAGATGGGGCGATCGTTTAAGGGGAAATCTCCAACCCCTGAGCATACCATGATTAGACTCTTTTGGAGCGGATGTCATAATTTAGCGGCTAAAATCTGACGGGTTGTTAACTGAAGTTGTGGAAATGTGGGGGAGCTGATGAGTTGTTCGCCTTGATATTCTGTTAGAGTATACAATCCATGATCTAATTGACCAATGATTACTTTTTGTTCAATGGGATCGACCATCCAATATTCAGGGATATTGAGGACGCTATATTCAGATTGTTTAGAGCGATAGTCATCCATTTTTGTAGAGGGACTGACGACTTCAACCACGAGCAATGGGGGCGCTTCATTGAGGTTAATCACGGCTTCTCGTTCTGCCATTTCTTCCCATTGTTCTTGAGATAAGACGGTAATATCAGGAATGCGGCAGGTATCCCAACGACCCCCACGGGGAGAGCGAACACCCACCAAGCCAGGTAGAGCGATTAAGGGTTGTTCTGAGGTGGCTAAAGTACGATCAAATTGCAGCAGTAAAAAACGAATAATCGCCCCATGTTTTCCCGTTCCTAAACTCATGGGTATTAATTCTCCATTGACGAGTTCGTAGCGGGTATCTGTACCATCATCATAGGTCAGATATTCCTCAAAGCTCAGTTTTTGAGTGGTCAGAGTCATAACTAAGTTAATCGAGTTTAATTTTTAGGTTACTAATGGCTCGTAAATCATCCGAGTCTGAATCGAAAAGCCCAGAGTTGGGGACTTCCATCCTAGAATCCAATAATCTTCTTTTGCATTAGGGAAAGGAATTGGGGAGTGGTTGTACACGGTACAAGCAAAATTTTTAATATAGTCTTCTGTGGTCTCGTCAAGACTAATAAAAACTGCTTTGCGAGCAATTCGATAAATTTCCTTCAAAGCGGCTTCAATATCTTCAACAAATAATAAGGAGCTTAAGGAAAGGTTTCATCATATTTCTGTGCAAACTTATCGTAAAACTGTTCGGCTGAAATTTTATTAGACATTGTTTTTTAGTTGGATTACTGATATGGGTAGTTTGGGGGGTAGGTTGGGGGCTGGCGGGTTGCACCTCCAACCTACTGCTGTGACTGTTATCTCGATCTAACCGAGTTGATTGCCTCGTTTGTACTGGAGATAAGCAGCTACAAACAAACCAGCGAGGGTAATGGGAATTAAGCCGAGTACGATACCAGAAACTAGGGGTTCTACCATGGGTTTAGGTTCTCCTTTTGAATGAGTGTGATGATAACAGTGTGTTTTCTATCCTATCGCTTCAGGAGCAGGTAATAAAGCTCTCCGTTGGAGTTGGTTAACCCAGCCCGATCGCCTGCTTCGCGTCCTGTGCCCATAAATACATCCACCCGTCCCGCTCCTTTAATGGCGCTTCCGGTATCTTGATCGAGGACAAACCGACTCACTAGAGTGGGTTCTAGCTGTCCGAGTGCATTGGGTTCGGGAAGGGGAGCTTGAATGAGAGCTAGAGCGCCTGGAGGCATAATTGATTTATCGGTGGCAATGGAGCGTCCCGCAGTGACGGGAACGCTTAAATTGCCAGTCGCGGGTTGTCCCTGGGTTTCCTTAAAAAAGATAAAACTTTGATTGCGAGGTAAATACTCGTTCATCTGTTCGGGGAACTGGTGGAAATAGTCGATCAGTTTGGGTAAGGTTAAGGATTCTAGGGAAAAGATGCCTGCGTTGACCAGTTCTTTGCCAATGCTGGTATAGGGATGATCGGTTTTCCCCCCATAGCCAACGGTCATCACTTGGCCATTGGGCAGTTGGATCTGGGCGGAACCTTGGACATGGACGAGAAAGGCTTCTAGGCGATCTCTAAGCCAAACGATTTCGGTTCCTCTCAGGGGACTTTGCCACCCTAGTCCATCTTCCCCTTCCAGTTCCTCACGGGTGGGATGGGGTTTGTCCCAGTCCTGGAAGTCTGCGGGACGAGCATAGAGGGGATAGCGGTATTGGGCGGTTCGGGTGCGACTTCCGGCGTAGGTGGGTTCAAAATAGCCGGTAAATCCGACGGTTCCTTGGCCATCGTTTCCCACGGACTGATACCAGGTAAATTCGCGCTGTACGGCTCTTTGGAGTTCGGTAGCGCTGCGGGAAGATACTAGGAGCTGGCGAAAGCGAATTAATGACCGACGGACGCGATCGCGGGTAATGTCTGGATGGTTTAATTCTGTATAGTCTTCGATCGCCTTGGGGGTTCGCAAATATTGCAAACTATAATCAATGGCCCTTAAGAGCGATCGTTTATCTCCAGAAGGCCCAAACAGGCGATCGTCCCAACCCAGATCTCCCTCCCCTCTCTGGGTGACTTCTAGGGCATCACCCGCAGGGGAGGGTAAGGGAGTCTGCCCCCAAACTGGAGGCATCCAACTGAGTCCAACCATTAAAATCAGGGAGGTGAGGAGGGGTTTCATAGGGCGTGCTAATCATCCATAGGAGTTCGATCAATACTGCTGGTATACACAGGTTCTACCCGGATCGCTAGGATGCTGACTGGACGAACGACCATATATTCCCCTTCTGCGGTTTTCATGGGTACGCTCACAAAGTCATCGCTGTCTTTTTTGTGTACCACTTCAGCCGCATACCACTTCTGAAAGTCTTTAATCGTCGGAAAGCGTACTACTTCTCGGTGTCCACCATTCATGAGTAAATGGACGGCATATTCATCTGGAGTTCTAGGCATGATTGTCGGATTTTAAAATAACTCACCAGACACTATTATGAGACGCGATCGCACCAAATTGACGATTTGGTAATCGGTAATCGGTAATGGGTAATGGGTCGTCTTCAACTACAATACGCCTTTAGAACTGGGAATGCTACTGGCTCGACGGGGATCGATTTCTAGAGCCATTCTCATGGAACGGGCAAAAGCTTTGAAGGTAGCTTCAATAATATGATGGGAGTTCAGGCCATCGAGTTGACGGATATGGAGGGTCATCTGGGAATGGTTGACCACGGCAACGAAGAACTCGCGCACCAGTTGGGTGTCATAGGTTCCCACCCGTTCTGTGGGGATAGATAGACCGTAGCTCAGATGGGGCCGTCCGGAGAAGTCGAGGGCCACTTGAACTAGCGCTTCATCTAGGGGGGCAATAAAATGGCCGAAGCGGACGATACCCTTGCGATCGCCTAATGCTTTGGCTAGGGCTTGACCCAGGGTAATGCCCACATCCTCATTGGTATGATGGTCATCAATTTCCCAATCTCCCTGTGCTTCTACTTCTAGGTCAATTAGTCCATGGGACGAAATTTGATGCAGCATATGGTCTAGAAAGGGAATGCCAGTTTTGGCGCTACATTTACCCTGACCCTCTAAATTTAACGATACCGTAACATCGGTTTCCCCGGTGACTCGATGAACTAAAGCCGTGCGAGAAAGCTCTACGGCATTTATGCGATCGCTCATTTCTATCTTTCTCTATACAATTCTTTAAGATTTCTAGGTTCATGATACATTGACATCCTCCCACCGCTAATTGCTGTCGCAATATAGCGGGGGATTCCCAGCCTCGCGGCTAAGATTTCCTGCTTCTTCCACACGGCTTACATTAAGACTGTCTCCAATCTTAAAGCAGTGGCCGTCATGTCCACAGGCTTGCACTCCGTGTGTCCCACGGTACTCCAGTCCTAACTCCAAAATGTTTAGTGCCGCGTTATGGTCGCGATCTAATCTGCACCCACACCGGCAAGCATGAGTTCTCTGGCTAAGAGTTTTTTTGACGACTGAACCACAAGAACTGCATTTCTGCGAAGTATAGTGGGGCGGAACTGCTACTGTGACCACGCCAAACACTCTGCCAAAATACTCAATCCATTGCCGAAACTGATACCAAGCAGCATCAGAAATGGATTTAGCTAAACAATGATGTTTTACCAAATTGGACACTTTCAAATCCTCATACGCCACCACGTCTGCCGACATGACCACGCACCGAGCCAGTTTCACAGCCCAGTCTTTGCGTTGGCGTTGGACTTTTAGGTGTCTGCGACCCAGACGATTCCTTGCCTTAGCTCTATTTTTAGAGCCTTTTTGTTTCTTGGATAATCGTCTCTGTTCCCTTTTTAGTCGTTTCTCGGACTGTCTTAGGTATTGGGGATAATCGACTGGGTTGCCATCGGAATCAGTGTAGAAATGGGAGATTCCTACATCTAAGCCCACTGTATGATTAGCCGGTTTCTTGTTGTTGATCCGTTCTCGATCAACAACAAACTGACAGTAGTAGCCATCGGCACGACGGACAATTCTAACTCTCTTGATTTGGGAAAGTTGATAGAAATTCAGATCGCGACCGCCGCGCATCTTGAAGGTTCCCGCCTTAAAACCATCGGTGAACATGATTTCATCTCTGGTTTCAGATAACTTATAACCAGTGGTCTTGTATTCTACGGATAAACGGGTTTGGTATCGCTTGTACTTGGGATACCCTTTTTTACCAGACTTCCCAGACTTACAATTATCGTAGAATCGAGCGATCGCCGCCCAAGTTCGTTCCGTCATTGCCTGACGAGCCTGAGAGTTGAGCTTTTTTGCCCAAGGGAACGATTCAGCCAGAGTCTTACAGTAGCGATAAAGGTCATTTCGAGACTTAGCTTGTTTGTCCTCCCAAAGACGCAAGCACTTGTTACGGATAAATAGAGCCGCTCTTAGAACTTCGTCTAAGATGGCAAACTGTTCTTTAGTTCCGTATAACTTAGTCTCGAATACAAGCATTTATCGCCTTAATCTCATGCTAAAATGATAACACATTGATTTTAGATAAGGTTGCCCTGTCGGACTTTTATTGGTTTGGCGACAATTCATCACGTCCCTAACCTTCGGTATAGCGAGAGCCTTCTTGTCGCATCAAGGTAAAGATATAGCATTCAGACCAGAAAATCATCCAATTTTCAACCTAACTGGCGATCGAGCTTAGATCCTCTGAACCGGTAATATGATGACCCATTCTGTTCCTTCGGACACCTTACTCAAACACTCAATGGTTCCCTGATGCTGCTCTGTAATAATTTGATAGCTAATGGAGAGTCCTAACCCTGTTCCTTGACCCACATCTTTGGTCGTAAAAAATGGATCAAATAATCTAGATTTGATAGACTCTTTAATACCGACACCATTATCAATGATGCTGATTTGCACTGAGCGATCGCCGACAGTTCGAGTTATAATGCTGATTTTCCCTATATAGGATTGAAGGTTTTCCGAGGAGCGATCGCGCTCTTCAATGGCATCAATGGCATTCATAATTAAATTCAGAAACACCTGATGTAATTGATCGGGATAACATTCTACCAGGGGTAACTCGCCATATTGTTTTTTAAGCTGAATCTCTCGATGATTTTCATCCCCTTGTAATCGACATTGTAATAACGTCAACGTACTCTCTAATCCCTGATGAATATCCACCGCTTTAATCCCAACCTGATCCATATAAGAAAAGGTACGCAAAGAAGAAACAATCGCTTCAATTCGATTGGCTCCTTGCTTCATTGATTGCAAAATTTTCAGTAGGTCTTCCACTAAAAATTCCAAATCTATCTCTTTGATAGTTTCAGACACCTGTTGCTCAGGATCGGGGTAGTATTTCTGATAAGCTTCAATTACACTCATCAAGTCTTTGATATAACTTTCGGCATAGCCTAAATTTCCATAAATAAAACTAACAGGATTATTAATTTCATGGGCAATTCCGGCAACCAATTGCCCCAAACTCGACATTTTCTCAGTTTGGATGAGTTGGGATTGAGTATGGCGTAATTCAGCTAAGGTTTTCTCAAGCTCTTGGGTTTTCTGTCTTAATTTATATTCAGACTCTCGCAAGTCAAATTCTGCCTGTTTACGAGCCGTTATATTTTCTTGAATCCCTAAAAAATGAGTGATTTTTTTATCCGGGCTGAACATCGGACAAATCGTTGCATAGGCCCAATATAGAGAACCATCTTTGCGTCGGTTATGAAACTCACCCCGCCATTCCTCTCCCGATTGGATCGTTTGCCATAATTCCTGATAATATTGCTGACTCTGCTCTCCCGAATTCAAAATTTTTGGGGTTTTTCCTTGCACTTCTGACAAACTATACCCAGTCATTTGAGTAAACTGGGAGTTCACATATTCAATTCTCCCTCGTAAATCAGTAATCAGAATGCCATTGGCACTTTGTTCTACGGCTTGGGAAAGTTTACGCACTTGCTCTTCTGCCTTTCGACGAGCTGTGACATCTAAACTATACTCAATCATTTGTACCAAGTTGCCTTGAGTATCCAATATAGGATAGGAATGGACTTCTACAATCATGGGATTGCCTTTAGCATCAAAATGAGTATGTTCAACCACAGTCGGTTGTTTGGTGTTTTGCATGATTTCTAACGGACAGGGATGAACGCGATCGAGATCTTGATTACAAGGACTATTCCGTTTATGAGTCAAAGCATAACAGGTGGTATTGTTGTTAACCTCACCCATCTTTTTAGCCGCAGCATTGGCGGTAACGATTTTATGATTGGCTACATCAATGACATAAAAAGGATCGGCTAGGGAGTTGATGACATTATTCAAAAAACGATTTTGTTGCTCAAGTTTGACTTCTGCTTCCCTATGTTTAACTTGTGCATCCGTTAACCATCTCGCAAGGATTAAAACGATCGCCACTAAGAGAAGAAATGGTAGCATTATTTTTTGCCGAATGGGGCGTAGGATTGCCTGAATCTCTTCCGGGGGAACATAGGATACCACTTTCCAATCATACTCGGATGCACCGATCTCTACCTCGCTGGGACTAAAGGCATCTGAAGCACCCGTGCTGGATCTTTGTCCCTCCACTAAGGGATAGATCGTTACAAACGTAAACAAGCCCTGATTTGTATAAAATTGACCTTTGCTATGCTGACTAATCCGTTGCCATTCCTGGGGAAACTGTTCGGCGAAGGTTTGCGGGAGTTCAGTGGGGCGATCTCGATACATAAACCCCCATAACTGCGATGGTGAAGCTCCCGTTAACCAAAATCCTTCCCCATTTAATAACATTAGATTCCCCGGAGCATGGATCGCATCCTTGTTTAACTCTGTTAATAATTGATTTCCCAGATAATTAAGTAACACGATACCTTGTTTTTCTCCCTGCCGATCGAACACCGGCATCCCAAAGCGAATCATGGCTTTTAATGGCTGTTCAATCTTGCCTTTTTCTATGTTCAAATCAAAGGGAGAAACAAAAATTTCTCCAGCAAAAAGTTCCCACGTATCTTGAAAGTAATAACGATTGCCTTTATTTTGCAGTTGCTCTACCGGCACAATCGAGGGCTGGCCTGCATTAAAATCGACCCGAACCTTTTCTAGACCGGTTTTGTCTAAGAAGCGAATTTGATCGTAGAGTTGTTTATGGGTAGAAAAGTGTAAAAATTCATGGGCTAGGTCATTCCTTCGATCGAGGGTTTCTTCCGTGAGATACGTTTGTAGATCGTTGAGTGCAGCTAAAATATTTAAATCGGATACAATTAACTCAAATTCTCTAGAAATTCGATCGGTTTGCCCTTTAAGGCTATGAGTTGCTTGGATTTCTAAGAGGGTTTGTGCTTGCTCGATCTCTTGAGTATAGATAACAGCAGCAACAGTAGCAATGGGGGCGATAAAAATGAAAAAAGTCCTCAGTAATCGCCATGCTTTTTTAGATTGAATCCAAGAGATAATATGAGTCATGGTGTATTGTCCTGCTCCAACTCAATGAGTGATTGAAACTTACAGCACGTTGCACCCCACCACCCCGATCCAATTGCAAAGGATTGAGGAATAGCGAAATCCCCATCTCTTGAATATGCTTATGGCACTTTCTCGATCCGAGATCCAGAGGTTGGGGATAAGCCAGGTTTTAAGTCTTCTGGTAGGCTCGATACGGCTCCCCATTGTCTGACGAGTTGGTTAAGGAAGGCTTCTTGCTCTTCACGAAAGTCTTCGTAGTAGCTACCGCCATTAAACATGGCAAACCAGACGATACCGTTTTGGGCGGTGGGTAAGGCTCCGGCAAGGGTACTGACGACGTAGAGACTGCCGGATTTAACGACGGCAAATTCGGGTAAGGGGCGGGATCTTAAGATGCCTTCGTCTTCTCCGGTAATGGCAACAACATCAGCAACGGTCATTTGATGGGGTTGCAGTAGTTTCTGTATTCCCAGGAATAAACCCACTGCCGCTCGTGGGGACATTTGGTTTTCTTCGCCTAATCCTGACCCATTAATGAGTTTAATTTCGGCGGGGGGTATACTGGCAGCAGTGGCGGCTTTTTGGGAAACAATTCCTGCTCCTCCTACCATATTGGCAAACATTTCTGCCATGGGATTGTTGCTGTATTGGTTCATTTTTTTGAGCAATTCGGCTATGGGGAGGGAGGAATAGCGCAGTAGGGGTTTAATGTTTGTGGGTGCTGTGGTGACGGTTTTGATTAAGCCACTTGCGCTCACTTCTGGTTGGGGGGTGTTGTCGGGTAGGGTTTCGTATTGCAGATAGGCTTGATTGGGCCATAGTTGGACGTTTAAGCCTTGGCGTAATAGAGCGCCGGAGGTTTTGGGGTTGTCTTCATAGTTCATATAAAATGAACCGACGATGACTAAATCTCCGGTTACTTGTTCGATCCCCAGATTGGTGAGGGCATTACCGAGGGCGATCGCATCTTCCCAGACAAAAAATGGGTCGCGATCGCCGATAATCACTAAATCTCCCTCAATGATTCCATTATTCAGGGTTCCGGTATAGCCAATTTGGGTGACAAATTGGTGTTTGGGGCCGAAAGTGTCTAATACGGCTAAGGTGGTGGCGATTTTGGTTAAGGAGGCGGCGGGTAATAGGGTTGTGCCTTGATGATTGGCGAGTAGGGTTTCTCCTGACTGCATCCATACCCCTTGACTGGCTTTAGGATAGCCCTTGTTGGCCATGGTATCGAGGGTTTGCTGTACTTGGGCATTCACCTGGGGATCGGGATTTTCGGGCGCTGCGAGTTGAGTGGTGGGTGGGGCTACCGGAGTGGGAGTCGGTGAGGGACTGGGTGTGGCGACTTCTGGAGTTGTGGGAACATCGGGTTGAGAGACATCGGGGGGGGGTGCTGGGGGAATAAAAGCATCCTCTGATTCACAGCCGATCAGCCCGAAGGCGGCGATCGCCGGTAAAAGGGTTAAAGCACTTGCACGAGTAACGACACGCAATATCATAATGAACACCCTCTCCAATATCCCTTTAAAAGGTTACCATAGAGTGGATACAACTGCCTGGGGATACAACGTCCTGGTTCTTGCTTGAATTGCTCCGAACGGGTTAAGCTTGAACCCATTGAGTTGAATGCCCTGATGACTAAACCTTTTAGCTTACCTCCGGCTGCGATCGGAGCTATTAAAGTTGGAGCGACACTGCTCATGAGTGGGGCGATCGCTCTTGAATCCTATAATCTCAACCATCCGTTTATTGATTTGTCCATGCCGACGGTTCTTACCGGATTGGTAATTTTAGAGCGCCTAGCTGCGATCGTCCATATTGTAGAGGCGATCGTTGCTGCCTATTTTTCCCCCTCCCACCAGCAACCGCCCCTAAAAACAGCTATTTATACCTTTTTTGTCGGCACGGTTGGTTTGTGGGAACTGCTGAAGGGAGAACTTCAGGAGGATCGAGTTTAAATTGACGATTTGACTAAGACAATTTTGCGCACTTTTCCATTATTCGAGAGTCCTAACCGGTCTTTAAACGCATTCAAAAAGATTGTCCAAGCGGCTGGGGACAACAGACTGGGACGGAGCAATGAATAGGCTTGTTTAAGCTTTCCTTCTTTTAAGGCAATGATTCCCCAGTGTAATCTTAAGTAATCTTGAACTTCTGCCAGTTCAGGAATAGGCGATCGCTTATTTCTTTGGAGGACTTTATAAAATTTTTGTTTGAGATAAACTGAAGCATCATCGGCTTGTTCTGGTGGATCTAAAGAAAACTTGAAACCTTGATTTAGGGTTGTAGATTCAGTCAATAAGTACCAAAATTGGGGTTGAGCAAGAATGGGTAATATAAGTTGAGTTCCCACGATAAATTTTCCCTGCTGCCAAGCTAATCGACTGGCTCTAATTTTGGTTTTCGCTTGCAAAAGCTTAAGGGGTTCACGTCCATCGGTCTTTAAAAAAGAAGACTGAATATTATTCACCCGCAGATTCTCAATGGGGGAGTTCGTCAATCTATCAAGATGGCGACGATGGAATTGAGCTTGAACAAACAATTTCCAACCGAAAAAAGACAACATATTGGGAACCACCATTTTTATCGCATCAACTATTTTTTTCTGTTTCAGCGCAGATAATCCCCAATGAATACTGAGATAGGATTCGACTTCTTCCATGTTTGGAATTTCTTGTTGGTGTTTTTCAGTCACTCGTTCATAAATTTGGCTTTTAATTAAAAGGTTCGTTTCTAAGCGTTTAGTCAGGGAAATCTTTTTATTATAAGCACCCGGCCAAACTGTCCGATAGGCTAACCTTTCATTGATAAATAGGGCATCTCCAAATTGGGAAATCTTGACCCAAGAATTAATATCATCACAATTCGCATCTAAGCTGGAATCCCATCCTTGAGATTGGATAAAAGCGTCCCGCTTACAGGCGACTTGAATGGGGGTTCCAAAGGGAACTAATTCAAGTAACATGCCATAGTGAATATCTTCTTGGGGAATATAGAAGATCTTGCCGGGCCCGGATTTTCGGGTAATACTTAATACTTTTTCCTCAAGATCAACTTGGGCAGCTTGACAGGAACAAATGACAGCTTGAGGACGAAGGGCGATCGCCTCCATCATTTCTTCGATACAATTGGGCGCAAGATAATCATCATCATCAACAAACTTAATCCAATCGCCAGATGCGGCTTCGACTCCAGCATTCACTGTAGCTGAATGACCGCTATTGACTGCATTGCGATGATAGATGACTTGCTCTCCTAGACTTTCCACATAGGTTTGGGTGTCGTCTGGAGAGCAATCATCTGCCACAACCACTTCACAGGGTACAGTTTGATTCAAAGCAGAATCGATCGCCCGTTTGAGCAAGGATAGGCGGTTGTACGTGGAAATGACGATGCTAAATTTCATCAGTAGTTCTGGGTTTCAAGGAGAGCAATAAAAGCGATCGCCTGAATAAAACTGAGTTTAATGCTTGGTTTGTACCCCCGATCGACCGATTCCCAGTTGCTGGTTGGATATCCAGCTCCCATGTAATCCATAGGGAATGTGATGTTGCAGATGGAGTCGTGCGGTAGGCCCCCGTTCTAGGTTTTGGGCATCTAAGATAATAATATCAGAGCGATGCTTTTGGCTTTCGTAAACCACAGAAACAATCCAACCCTCATCTTCACCCTCCGATCCCGGTTGAGGAATAAAAACAGGTTCGCTGACAAAACCATGGGGTGCAGCACTCCAAAATTGGGTTTCTCCAGACTGGTTATCCCGCTTTAGAATCCCTTGGAGTGGAGCGCTACCCTGATGATGATGAGCTGCTCCTAAATAGACATAACGGTGGGATTTACCCACCCATTGGGGATGAATCTGGGGAAACTCACAACATCGGGATTCTAAAAGTTGGCGATCGCGCCAGCGATGCGGAGCATTATCGCCTCTTTTATGGTTTAAGTCTAGTCGAAAACGCCATAATTGACTAGGTGCAAGTTGATTAAAGTCTGTGTAACGAAAATCACTACCAGGCTCCACTTCTGGAAAAGACTCATAGCCGATTGAATCTACAACAATTTGGTTTCCTTCTTCAAAGGCGTTGACATGGTGAAACACAAACCCAGAATTAACTTCTATCTTTTTGATGGGTTGATTTCCTTGGCGGGGAATGACCCAAACTTGAGTCGGATTTTGGCGATCGAAGTTAATACATTCCCCAGGGCCGCGCAATCCCAAGAAGAAGGGAAAGGGATTAAAGGAGACTGGATTTTGGAAAAAGACGTAATACTGGGGGGTAATGGCAAAATCATGGATAAAGCAGAATCCGGGAATTTCATGGGTGCTTTGCCGTAGGGGTTGACCGTTGCGGTTGAGTTCCCAGATGGTGAGTTGACTTTTTAAACCGGGTTGAATGGAGAAGTTGACTAAACAGGGGTTAGTGCGATCGCCATACGGGTCGATTTTGGGATGGGCCGAGAAAGCTTGACCGGGTTTTAACAAACCGTCAAGATGGTCTAATGCCAAGGTCTCTAAGGTCTGAGGATCGAGACGGTGGGGTTCGGCTCCTTCCCATAAAGCTAAGAGGCGATCGCCCCAATAAATAATATGGGTATTGGCTAAATTCTTTATCCGCAGATCAAAGAGATTGGCCAGCCATCCCCCCGGTTTTTGTGTTCCGAATACACCGCGATAGAGGGGTTTACCGGCTTTTTGTTCTTCCACATAGCCCTGGGTACGCACAAACCGATTGCGATAGTGGGCCCTACCCCCCCGAAAGGCGATCGCACTCACCATACCATCTCCATCAAAGGGATGGGCGATGGGATAGCCTCCAATATCTAATAATCCGGGGCCGTTGCGTAGCAGGGTTCCGTCTAAGTCTTGGGGAATTTCTCCTTCTATGTCTTCGATCCAATAGTCGTATTCATGGGGTTGAGATTGATATCCTTGGCTCCACTGTTGCAGATCGTAGGATAAGGATGGGGCAGAATTGAGTTGCATAATCCAATTTGAGAAGAAAAATGATACAATAGTTTACAAATCGTATCATTTTGTCCTCTCAACCGATCGCACAACCCTTAAGCGGGAGAGTTTTGCCTGGCTTGTTTGACCATCGCAATTAAGGTTTGGTGAGCGTCTTCAGAGTCCACCAATTGATGATCGAAGGCAATTCGTAAGCACACTGTTTTTCCTTCTACCTGAGCGGTAAGATCCATACCGTCAGGGTCGATCGCCTCCATTTTAGCGCTGCTCGCTGAAGGCATTGCGCCAAAGGTTTGGGCATATAGGGCGATCGCCT
The DNA here is from genome assembly GCF_030068445.1 of Roseofilum halophilum BLCC-M91. Classification (GTDB taxonomy): domain Bacteria; phylum Cyanobacteriota; class Cyanobacteriia; order Cyanobacteriales; family Desertifilaceae; genus Roseofilum; species Roseofilum halophilum. Next base: position 29,348 of record NZ_JAQPOK010000070.1, read on the forward strand.
CGGCATGATCTTCGTTCATATGCTTACAAATGCGATCGCTCACTTGAGCCGTAATGATATCAGACATCAGATTCCCTCGAGTTTCAATCAATAGGTAATGGGTAATTGGTAATTGGTAATTGGTAATTGGTAATTGGTAATTGGTAATTGGTAATTGGTAATTGGTAATTGGTAATTGGTAATTGGTAATTGGTAGTCAGGTTGCAGAATGGGATCGCGCCTTGCTATAGCTTTGATATCGAACAAGCGGGCAAGATGCCATTTTCCAGTATTTGTAAACACTACAGCGCTTCGCGCGGTAATGGGTAATGGGTAATGGGTAATGGGAAAACCATTTTTTACGCTAGAGTGCCCATTCTTCAGGCTTTTCATGGGACAACACTCTCAAGGAACATTTCGATTACTGTACCTCATAACATCGAAAAACGCTGTATCCTATATAGAGAGTGGATCGGTACTTTTTTCTGGCGATCGATACAAAACGACAAGATTTTTAGCAACAAAAATAAGTAGTTATACGCTCCATAAATAGAATTCTATCATGTTATGGTGATTAGAGGTAGATGTAGAGTATTGTAAATTTATAAAAACTCTTTTCCGAAAAAATCACTCAACAGTTATCATTCAGTTAAGCATCTCTCAATACAACTCAGTTATCTCTGCCTCTGATGTTTTGATAAAGCTTAGAGCTTTCACCACGATGACAACCACAGACTTTAATGTAACCTCAGTATTGGACAAGGATTTAATCGTTAACGGCACGGATGCAGTTAACGATGGAATCGGCTACATGGGTTACGACTTCCCTACCCAGTCCTTTGCTAGTGCCAAAGACCCAACCAATGGCAATGGACTACCCGATAATGGTATCTTTACCGCTAACTCCTATCATCCGCAGATTCAACTGAGCTACAACGACAATGATGATGGTACGAATGGCCGTTTGATTAGCGGCTTTAGCACTACTACACGGACTCAAACTTTCAATTTTAATGTCACCACCGGACAATACGGCTACGTGCATCTAGCCCTCAGTCCCAACGGACACGAGCCGATGGATATCAGCGTCACCTTTAACTATGATGATGGCAGCAGCCAAACCAGCAGCACCACCACCGTTCCTGATTGGCAAGACACGACGACTACTGAATCGGAGAATCTCTATTATCTAGCCAGTGGTCTTGATGTAGGCGCAAATGATGGTAGCTATTTGAACGAAGACAGTGTAGCAATATTTGGAGTCCGGTTTGCCGCAGATGCCACCAAAACCCTCGAAAGTATGACGGTTAGTGCCACAAGTAACGCCAGCTATCCAGAATATGTGGGTTTAGCCTTTTTTGGCGCAACGGGTGAAAGCGTTACTAACGCTGCACCGACTGCGGTAACGCTGAACAATACCACCACCAGTTTACCCGAAGACACCAACACCACCAGCGCCTTGAAAGTGGCAGATATTGCCATTACCGATGATGGAGTGGGAACGAATAACCTGAGTTTAACTGGTGCGGATGCCGGTTCCTTTGAAATTACTGGTTCGGCTCTGTATCTGAAAGCGGGGACTGCTCTTGATTTTGCCACCAAGTCCAGTTATGACGTAACAGTGGAAGTCGATGACACCACAGTGGGGGCGACTCCCGATGCGACAACGGCTTATAGTTTGGGCA
>NZ_JAQPOK010000071.1 GCF_030068445.1 Roseofilum halophilum BLCC-M91
AAAATCGGTAGTTAAATGCTCTTTCCATGTGGGATTCAAAGGAGTTCTCACATTGTAGCACCTAAGATGTAATTGTGGTAGCCTATGGTTAGTAAAGCCGCCCTGGAAGGGCGGGGTTTCAGACCCAATTTTTCTGATGAAATTTATGTTTCCAGCGTTTAGCGTTGGGGAGGAGTAAGAGGCTGACTCCAGCTAAGGTAATGATGACATTAAATAGGCGGCAGATGGCCCAGGTGAAGGGGATGAGATTTTGGTTGTCCGCAACGGCTGAAATGAGGCGATCGGCGGCTAGGGTATGGAAGGCATCCATGACTCCAGCGAAGAAGAGAGCGATCCCTAGGATAGGGGTGGTTACGTCTTGTTGAATTTTGAAGTGGGCGAAGGCGAGAATGACGGTAAAGATGGCGGTGCAAAAGGCGCTCCATTCTAGGAGGCTATGGGTAAAACTTCCGGATAGGGTTTGGTGTAGGGTGTCGCTGAGTTGGTGGGAGGTGAGATCGGGGAGGGTTTCTAGGTCGAGTTTGAGGGCGTAAGTGCCAAAGTCTACTCCCATGAGGTTGAGGGTGATGGGGAGTAGGCAAATACAAAGGATGGCGATCGCCAGTTGACGCGGTAGATGTAAAGGCTCTTTTGAGGTTTTGCTCGGAAGGATAGGGGTATCCGATCCCCAGACGAGCTGGAAAAATTGGCTGATGGAATTAATCAAGTAATCAGTTTTCATCAAGGTTTGATCCTATCCTGGGACAATAACAGGAACTTTGGAGCGGTTCTGAGGGGAGATTAAAAAGGAGTTAAGATTGGGGCGATCGCTTATTTCAACAGATCTATCAAAATTTGGGCGGGTTTGGCAAATCGACTCAGTTGGTCATAAGCTTCCATGAGGCGCTCCCCTTCTACTTCTACGTCTGGTGTGGGGTAGTTGTGCATTGTTTCCAATAAGGTGATTTCCCCATCGTCGCTGGCTGATAAAATCAAGGCAGCGCGGAGGGCTTGAGTATTGGAGTCCTGGGAAGGAGGATGAACAATTTCCCCAACCCGATCCAATATTTTGCGGCCGATGGTGCTATTTAAAACTCTATCGAGAAATAAAACATCAACGGCAATGGGAGCGGTTAACAGGGTACGCAACTCTTCCGGGTTTTGTCCCAGGGTTTGTAGGTTGCGTTTGAGAGCGGGGGTCATTTCTCCGGTTTCGGCAAACGTGGTGAGTTCTGCTACAGAGAGCGATCGCCGAAAGATGGAATACTTAAAGACGACGCGCTCTGCACTCCAACTCGGAAGGGAGATCAGGGGAGAGAACACGGCGATCGCTAAAATGGCTATCCAGGGTTTCATAGAAAAAAAGGATTAAAATTTGGTTATTCAGGACAATTGCAGCCTGACGTTAGTTTCTATCGTAATCTAATCCCCGACCCTCATTTTTTCAGAAACAAAATCGCGCCTGCAAGCACCAGTCCCACCCCCAAATAACGGGATATCGTCATCGGACGGGGGTCAAGTCCGATGCCGTAGCTATCCAATAGGGAACCGAGAAAAAATTGCACCGCTAAGGTTAAAGAAAAAGTTGCCAATAACCCCACCCGCGATACACAATAAGCAAGGCCACCCACAATCACTAAACCACAGATTCCTGGCAGAATGGTATAGCCTGGCAAGAGTGCATAGTTGCTCCAAGTATAGCCAGCCCATAGGGTACGCAACAGGGCGATCGCCAAAATCAGCAACCCCCCACCCCCATAGGTGATCACAATATTATCGAACACACCCAACTTTTGTTCTAAAATTCCCATAACTTGAGCTTGAACCGTTACCGAAACTCCTACAGCAACGACAACTAATAACGTGATAAATTGGGTCATAATTCTCCGACCATTCCGACGAGATTAATTAGAAATTTCCGTGATTTCAATGACACGCTCTTGCAGGTCTTTGACCAAAAAATTCAACGGTTTATTGCGACGAATTTTATTTTTCACCCCTCGCAATTGTACCCGCATTAACACTTGTTCTAAACAATCATGATCGAAACAAACATGGCGTTGGCGGTTATTATGACCCAAACTTGCCCCCGAAATCACATGCAGTTGGGCATTTTTCTTTAATTGATACCACAGTCCTTCTGGAACTTCTTTTTGTGCTGTCTGGGTTATTCCTGGGGAGAGATAGAGGGGATCTAAGCCTGTAGTTCCCAAGGTTTGCTCATAATTATAGTAATAATGAAGGGGCACATCGGCTTCTGGCAATTCCAGCAAACCCTCGTATAATTCTCTAGCAATTTCTAAATCCGATACCATAATCGTGTAGACTTTTGGGGCGCTCGTTAGGAACATCCACATGGCTCCAGCATAGGCCATAAGCAACATGACCATAATTCCCTGAGTGGAAAAGAGGGAATCAATCGGTAAGAAAGAAAACAGAGAGCCGAGTAAAGGAATTTGCAAACCAGAGAGCAATTGTGTTTCTAAGATCATGGACTCAAAATCAGGGCAATGTTATTTAAGATCATGGCATAAATGGGAAAACATCCCATTGTGCCCATTATTCTAACAACTTTGCGCTGAATCGGAAGAGGAGTTAACGGTGGTGTGGTTAGCTTTGGTTATGGGAAATTCTCGGTTTCATTGGGGAATTGGCGATCGCCACTCCTTGCTCTGTTGCTGGGATACATCTAGTTTATCCGTAGACGAAATCGAGACGATCATCCCAGAACTAGAACAGGGAAAGATTCCAGAGCTAATCTTGAAAGACTGCCCCCTCAAAGATCGATTTCATTTGAAAACTTTTAATACCCCAAAACTCTGGCTTGTTTCCGTAATTCCATCAATCACTCCCCTCTGGAAATCCTATTCTCAAACCCATGTAATTGAGTTAGCAGATTTACCCTTAAAGGGAATGTATCCCACATTTGGCATCGATCGCGCATTAGCCGTTCTCGGTGCAGGCACAAAATGGGGATGGCCCATTTTAGTCATCGATGGAGGAACCGCCCTAACCCTAACCGGAGCAAACGGCGATCGCCATTTAGTCGGTGGAGCCATTTTACCCGGACTCGGCCTACAAACCCGTTTGTTAGCCCAACATACCCGCACTTTACCCCAAATCACTCTATCTGAGCAACTACCCAAACGCTGGAGTTTAGACACCCAAGAGGCGATCGCCAGTGGTATTCTCTATGCCCTTCTAGCTGGTTTACACGATTTTATCCAAAACTGGCACACCCACTATCCCCAAACTCCCATCATCCTCACCGGTGGAGACGGAAAACACTTAACTCAATTCCTCATGCAACAGTATCCCCAATTACATCCTCATCTCCATTTTGATCCTGACTTAATCTTCCTGGGTATCGCAAAAACAGCCCCTGAACGCGGATTAAATGGATTAAAGGATGAACACGGATGAAAAATTGTGATAAGATTACAGATATCGTGCGTAGCACGATAAAAAAATCCGCGTAATCCTATCATCCGCATAATCCGAGTTCACACCATGGAGTTGAAATACGAACAAATAACCCACAAAATCATCGGTGCATCCTTTGAAGTTCACAACTTTCTCGGCAATGGGTTTCAAGAAGTCATTTATCAGAGAGCCTTAGCCTACGAACTGACGCAAGCGGGGTTGAGTTTTGACCGGGAAATTGAACAACACATCTATTACAAAAATCTACCCAACCCTATTGGAACGCGCCGCGCTGATTTTGTGGTAGAAAATAAAGTATTGGTGGAATTAAAAGCTGTCATTCAGCTTGAAGATGTTCATCTGGCTCAAGCATTGAATTATCTGAAAGTCTATAAGTTGGATGTGGGTTTGCTGATTAATTTTGGCTCTAAAAGTTTGACGTTTAAACGGTTGATTCGCAGTATAACTTAAGAGACTAAGTATAAATGCAGGGTGTGGACGGGGGCGGAAAAGTTGACTAAAATGGCCAACAATCTTTTCTCCTCACGGCTATGAAACGGATTAAGCAGACGACTCTCCATTACCAAGACGATCGCTCGGATAAAATTTATGAGGTGGATTTGCTTTCGGCGGGCGATGATGGCTATATCGTCAATTTTCGCTATGGTCGCCGGGGCGCTAATCTGAAGGAGGGGACGAAAACTACTAAACCCGTGCCTTTGCCGGAAGCGGAGAAATTATTTGATAAGTTAGTCAAGGATAAAACCAAGAAGGGATATCAGGATATTACGGCTGCGCCTGAACCGGCTCCAACGGGTGACTCGATGAGTAGGGACGATCGCATCCTATCCTATCTCGAAGGCTCTCCACCGGACAATTGGCCCCTGAGTCGCATCATTTGGCGTGCGGGAGAGTTGCAACTGAGCGCCGCAACTCCCCATCTGATTAAGCTTTTGGGGACTGGGGAACCTTTGCAAGATTATTGTATTGCCCATGCTTTGGGACAATTGGGAAATCAAGACGCTTTGCCGGTATTGAAGCAGTTGGAGGAGAATCCATCAACGCCGGAATTTGTCAAGCGCATCGCGTTTGAGTCCATGTGGACATTGGCGGATGCTAGGACAAGAGAGGAGTTACAGCAGATGGTATGCGATCGCCTACCGACTATTCTACAAGAGGCGATCGCCACCGGAAACCCCGAAACCTTAACCAAGACTCTTGCCACCTATCTCGACACCAAAGATTATCAACCCTTTCAAGTCCTACAAACCCTCTACCAAACCCACCTCAACATCACTCGTCCAGCCTTACACCAGTTTATCCGCACCGCACCCCTCGCGCCTCCAACCTTCAAACCCCTGCGCCACCTGTTCAAAATGGCAGAATATCGCCATGATGGGGAATTTTTCGGCACTTTAGCTTGGCGGTTTGAGATGGGAAAGGCATTCTATCAAAAGGAAAGCTATGCTGTCAGGTTGCCCGATGGCAACTATTTACATCGATATGAGTGGGAATATGATCGAAAAACAAGACGCTACGAACTGGTACGAGACAACTTGATCGAAGAACAAAAACGCCCCGATACTCGCCTTGCTTATAATCAAGATACCCGCAATTATCTGCGAAGACGGGTATGGCACACCCTAGATAAATTAGGAGAAAGAGGGGATTTAAAGTATATCGATCTAGCGGTAGCCGTGCTGTTGGCTTACAGCGATCGAGATGCCCAAAAAATTCGAGAAAAGGTCTGGTATAAGTGGACGCGAGACTGGCAACGCATTGACATCAAAACCTATTGGGATGAATATGCGGGTTATTTCTCCTTGAACCATATTCTCTACAACAATAGTCCTCGCTATTCTTGGCAATTTGGATGGAAAGCTTGGAAATGTAAAGGTGATTATAAACCCGGAGATCCGCCCCCAGAAACCAGGGAAGAAGCGTTTCCCGAACTCTGGAATCAGCGTCCGGATGCCTTATTAGAATTACTATTAAAGAGTAAGTGCCATCGGGTACATCAATTTGCGGTGAAAGCGCTGCAAGATAATCCCGATTTTTGCCAGCAGATAACGGTGCAAGATTTAGTCAGTGTATTGACTCAATCCTATCCGGAAACCATAGAATTTGGGTTTAATTGGGCGCGACAAAGGTATACTCCAGAAACTCCCGATTTTGATTTAGTTCTTGCCTTATTAAACTGTAGCTTTACCCCCGCTCGCACCCAGGCGCAGGAATGGATAGAAGCAAACCCAGATGTATTTGTCACTTCTACAGAATTTCTCTGTCAGTTTCTCCTCAGTCCCTATCTGGAAATTCAAGAGTTTGCGCGTCAGTTGCTGCGATCGCACCCCATCCCAGAAAATCGCACTAAAATTATCATCGGCTATATTATCTCCGAACTCATTAGCCTCACCACCGGAGACGCAGTAGCAGCCATATCCGATACGCTCCTGTTGCTCTTTGCCACTTCCCTACAAACCATCAGTTTACAAGTCATCCTCGACCTACTCCAGCATCCGGTTGCCGAAGTACAAACCCTGGGTGCAAGACTGCTGCATAACCATGAAACTCCAGCGACTGAGCTACCGGTAAGCATTATCGAGTCCTTAATTGCCTCGTCTGAAGAAGCTATCCGTACCATTGGCGTAGAAATCTTTGGTCAATTGGGCGATCGCCAACTCCGAGAAGACTACCGAGATGCTATCATAGCCATGGCCCTCAGTGCTGCTCCCGATCTGCGCCAATCCATTCAGCCCATCATTTACCGTCTCGCCAACGGTCATCCAGACTTTAGCTTCCCCCTAGCCACAGAATTAATCGAATTTCTCCTCACTCCAGAACCCCACGAAGGTGTTCACAAAGACCTATTTACCCTACTCCATCTCCATCTTCCCGGATGGAAAGGCGAGATTTCCCAAGACTTAACCCTACGTCTACTCAAGTCTAAGTCCGGGTTTGCTCAACAACTGAGTGGCATTATCCTCGGTGCAAACGTCCATCGCTGGGCAAAACACTGGTCAATCGCCGAAATTGTCCGCTTGGCCAGCCATGAAGTATTAAGCGTTAGACAAGCCTCTTGGACAATGATAGAGCATAACAGCGATCGCATCAAAAACTCCGAAGCCGAAAAATTAGCCGCCATTCGCATCTTAGAAGCCAAATGGGAAGACTCCCGTCAATTTGCCCAAGACTTTTTTCAGCGCCATTTCACCGACAGCGACTGGACTCCAGAAGTCATGGTTCTCATCTGCGACAGCATTCGCCAAGAGGTGCGTGAATTTGGTCGTCAGTTGGTTACCCGCACGTTCGAGGAACCCCAGGGGCAAGATTATTTACTCAAATTTAGCGAACATCCCAGCACCGATATGCAAGCCTTCGCCAGCCAATATTTGCACAACCACGCAACCGATAACCCAGAGCAGTTAGAGCATCTTAAACCCTATCTCATCACCGTTTTATCCCAAGTCAATCGAGGACGAGTAGCGAAACAGAAAGTCTTTCAGTTCTTGGAACACGAAGCCCTCAAAAGTGAAGCCGCAGCAAAAATCATTGCCCAAGTGCTAACTCGCCAGTCAGCAACAATGGCGATCGCCGATAAAGCCCAGTGTCTACAATTAATGTTACGCTTGCACCAGCACTATCCCCACATCCCCCTTCCCATTGAAGTCAAACCGGTGACAGAAATTCGACGTTAATCATCATTTTATTTAAAATTTGAGGTCAAAATTATGGAATTCGCCTATTCATACCACGGCAGCACAGCCGTTAACAACCAGGGAAATAATACCCAAATGTCCTTTTCCCCCGACACCAAACGCCCGCCCACCTATTTTATCGGTGAATTGCGAAAAAGTGTCGCCTTTCGAGAAGCCATCAGCGCCTTACATGATGTTGTCGTCTCTGACTTGCGCTACCAACCCAAAGACAAAGAAGCCTATAAAGAATGGGCTAAACAACAAGAAGACATGGAATGGCAAACCGTAGCAGTACAGCAACAGGCAGTCGCTGACCAAATGACTGCTATTCGGGAAGAGTTAACCTCCCTAAATTCCATCAATTATGAACGCTGGCGACCCTATTATCAAGCCAGAGAAAAATTTCGTCGCTATGTGTGGCAGAAACAGCTCGATTTCTATTTTGTCTTCGACCCCGTAATTACCATTCACCCGGATGAAATCTTTTTTGAATGCTTCAGTCAAGATGAATCCAGTTATGGCCGACTAGGGGCAAGCTACGAGGTATTTAAGAATATTAATGAATTCGCCTGCGGTACGACCAATATCGACTATTCTGCCGCCCTGTATGATGAATTCCAAAAAATCAGAAGCTACAAAACAACCCAATTTCAAGTCGATCCTTCTGGGTTTGAAGTGCAAACCACCCACGAAGAAACATTCAAAGAAGTAAAAATAGATTTACCAGACAGTTGGGTAAGGGGCTTTTTACAGGTCAGTTCTGCCATGTCATTACCAGCCACCACCTTTGATTTACACCCCATGGATATTCACAATATCTGTCTAATTCTCCGACGCAACAAAGAAAAAAAAGGGCCGCGCAGTTTACGCTATATCCTAGAACCAGGACAACCCATTAAAATTATCTTCGATCCCTGGAATACAGAAGTCATTTGTTGGCGATCGCCCTATACTGGCCATAATAGCCAAGAAATCCGCGTCTGGGGTCGTCGCCGTATCCATATTTTAGAGCGTCTAATCCCCATTACCCAAAAATTCACCATTCACCTACTGGGTACAGGAATGCCCTCCTTTTATGTAGCCGATTTAGGCGATATGTCCTTTACCTTAGGCCTATCCGGATGGACAGCCAATGACTGGTCAAGTTCCGGCAACTTTGACCTCATGGCTCCCCGCGCTGATGTCGATGAATGGACACAAAAAATAATCTTTGATGCCCTCAGAGAAACCTGGGCCGAAACCCCCGCAAGTCTGGCTCAACGGTTAGGATTAAGTCAAACTGCCGTACTAGGAGCATTAGGAGCCTACACCCAAGCCGGACGCGCCATTTATGACCTCAATAAACAAGTTTATCGCCTGCGAGAATTAAGCCGCGAACCCTTACCCATGGAGCGCCTGCGGTTTGCCAATGAGCGGGAGGAAAAAGCGACTCGTTTCTTAAGCGAAAATCAAGTCCAAGTCAGTAGCGTAACTGATTCTGGAAGCGCATTCGTTCTCCAAGGAACCGTTCGCGAAAAAGGAAAAACTTATGCGCCTAACTTGACAATTGACTCAGATGAGCGTATAATTAAAGCAGAATGTACTTGCAATTGGCATCAGCAAAATAAGCTGTATAAAGGCCCTTGCGAACATATCTTGGCATTACGGATGCATCATGCCCGTTTATGTCAATAACATCACCTAAAATTACACGATCTAACCGTTGGCAAACAGCCTTGCAATCTGGGCGGTGTATCGCCGCTCTTGCGCTTAGTCTATCCATGCATCACTAGCCTACTCGTGACGGTGCGGTTCTCAGGCTAGGGTGTATATTTCAGTTTGACTTCTTAGAAGTAAATGAAACACCCTAGCCTGGAACCGCTTGAGTTGAGTAGTCTAGTCCTAGGAGTTTACGAAGGGGCAACCAACGGATTTAGGTCGTGTAATTTGTTGGGATTTCTACCATAATAGTGCGGACGCACTATTCAACCTTCGTATAAATAAGTTAGACTATTTAAACACAAGCTCTAACCAACATCCTATGTCCGACTCCAATCCGATCGAGGAATCCAGTATTACCCTCCAACTGCACTCCAAACACTATCAACTCCTAGAAGAAGCCGCCACTCTAACCGGATTAAGTGTAAGCGATTATATAATACATCATGCTCTGAGTGCGGCGATCGCCCACAAAGCCCTGTACAGCTCATCCCACTCCCCCCAACCCACAGCAGACCCTCAACCCACAGAATCCTCAGACTCTCAAGCCACACCAGATCCCCTAGAAGCTATCCTTGACAATAACACCCAAGATCTCCATAACCTAGCCAAAGGCATCCTATCCACCCTTGCCTGGTCATCCTCAGAAATCATCCAAAAAAACCAAAACTCAAAATAAGTCCTATAGTCTCATCCGAACTTATGTTGGAAAGTGACAGAAAAGGGAAGTATCTCAAAGAACAGGCTTTAAACGCCCTTGGTCTAGAGATAAGACCGGTTGACCCAAAAACTCAATCAATCGTTCGTCATGGGTAGTTACCAGGATGGTAATCCCCATGCGATTGAGTTTTTGCAGGATTTTCATCACTTGCATGGCGTTATGGGAATCCAGATTACCAGTGGGTTCATCAGCTAACAACAGAGGAGGTGTACCCACAAGAGCGCGGGCTAAACTGGCTCGTTGCTGTTCTCCTCCAGAGAGGTAACGGGGGAAACAGTTCGCCTTGTGCGATAAGCCTAACATTTTCAGGGTAGCCGGTAGACGACGCTGGATTTGTTCAGGCCTAAATCCTTGGGCGCGAAGCACAAAGGTGAGGTTTTCAGCGATGGTTTTTTGGGGAATCAGTTGGTAGTCCTGGAAGACAATACCCATTTTACGCCGCAGTTGAGAGAGGCGATCGCCCTTTACGTCGGTCATAGTTTCCCCTAAAACCGTCAGATCGCCAGATGTAGGCTTTTCTGCCCCATAAATGAGCTTGAGAAATGTGGATTTTCCCGCCCCAGATGCTCCCGCAATAAACAGAAAATCCCGCTTGTAGACCGCTAGAGACACTTCGCGCAGAGGATAAGCGCTGTTATCATAGGTTTTGTGGACATTCTGAAACTCAATGATAATTTTTTTTCCCGAAGCTGAGGGTTCTGGGGAAGGAGAGGATTGCCACCATTGCTGAACAGACTGTAGTGTTTGCTTGAGAGTTTTCATCTGAAAATATCAGAACGATTGAGTAAACGATAACCAGGCAAACCGAGGCAGGGCTAACATTCTCCGCCAACGACTCGGTTCTTGGTAGAGGCGATACACCCATTCTAAATGGCGATCGCGCAACCAAACCGGAGCGCGATCTTTCCGTCCTGCCCAAATATCAAAACTGCCCCCCACGCCAATCCAAATAGAACCGGGACAAAGGCAACGATGTTGGGCGATCCATAATTCTTGCCGGGGAACTCCTAACCCAACATAAATCAGGTGAGGTTGTTTTTCTTTCAAGGTATCTAAAAGGTTGTCCTGTTCATCCTCAGACAAATACCCATGTTGCACGGCGATCGCCAGATCCGGGCATTGTTGCCGCCACATTTGCGCCGCATCTTGGGCAACTCCCGGCTCTCCCCCGTAGAAAAATACCCCTCTAGAGACTCCCTCGGATAAAGAAAACTCAGGGAGACGATAAAGCAAAGTCTGGGCCAACTCAATCCCTGGAAAGCGCTGGATCTGATACCCTTGCCATTGTAGGTATAAAACAACTCCAGATCCATCGGGAATCACCAAATCCGCCCGGCGGATCGCCTCTGCTAGAGCCGGATGTTCCCGCGCTTGCATAGTCATTTCCGCGTTCAGAGTCACCACATGGGCCCCCCGTTTTTCCCTAAGCAGATGCAGCAACCACCCTGGATAATCATCACATAAATGAACAGGAAGATCCAGAACCTGCGCAGGTTCTGGACTCTTCACCCGATTATTCTCCATCCTCACCCCTTCTGGCGACTCCATAGTTTGATCTTTGAGCGTCCACGATCAACGCTTCCGTATTTTACCTTAGTGCTACGCCCTGGTAATCGGTGGTGAGTCACAGCAATGGGAGACTCTGAGCTAAAATTTTCTCGATGATACCACTGGTGGATGTGGCAACTTCAATCTGAATCAGTTCTAGACGACAACCACAGTCCCTAACGGCTGGCATTTCCGGTAAGGTATCCGGGGTATAGTCTCCTCCTTTGGCATAGATGTCGGGTTTTAGGATTTCAATTAAGCCCGTAGCGGTTATAGAGTCAAAGATAACTACCCCATCCACGGGTTTTAAGCCCATAACCAGTTCTGCTCGTTGGGCTTGGGGTATGATGGGGCGATTGGGTTTGAGCTGTTGTACCGAGCGATCGCTATTAATGCCAACAATCAGCGATCGCCCGAAAGCTTTTGCCTGTTGTAAATAGCGTAAATGACCCATATGCAGCAAATCAAAGCAGCCATTCGTTAGCACCAACGGCCGCCAGTTTTGGGGATATTCTGCAATTTGGGCTTGTAGTTGCTCAAGGGTAAATATCATCATTTTATCGACGTAACCACCAGTGTAAACCCCAGCCGATCGCAAAACCCAATCCCCCAAACCGCACCGCTTGCCAAAAGGGTTCTTTAACAGTTAACCAAGAGAGAAGGCGGCTTTCTAGCTCCACTTCTAAGACTGCCAGTTGTTGTTTAACCTGTTGGAGTTCTGTTTGCAGTTGGGCTAACCGTTGCTGAAGATCCTGTTTTTGCTGCTTTCCTACTCTAACTTGGGTATATCGTTGTTTGAGACTCGATAAGCTCTCTTCTAAATCGATCAAGCTCTGTTCCCAGTCAGGTTGGGGATCTCTGTCAGAGGAAGTGGGGCGATCGGACATAGGAAAATAGGGGAATGGCGACAATAGAACAGCACATCAAGGATTATTCAAGTCTTGAGTCTTTCCGTTACAATCAAGGACAACGGTATTTTATCAAGGTTATCTGCTCTTATGTCTAATCTTTCTCCTGTAGACACCCCGATCGCCTCTAACCTCTCGGAACTGACCACCCTAGAGATTGCCCAAGCCCTGGCTCAACGACTGGCCATTTCTTCAACAGATTGGCATAAGCTCAAGTCGAACCGCAAAGCCAGGGCCCAAGAACAGGCGATCGCCGCTCTTATTTTCCTCATACAAAACCAGAAAGAAGAAGCCCTTCCTAGGCTACAACAAGCCACCGGCTGGCTCGATCGCTCCATCAGCGCTCCTCCTTGTCCAGATCATCACTAAATTAATTATCGCCAACTTTTGCACAGTCGCAGTTCCCGGTCTTCCGGAGACCACTGCACTTGATCGAAAATCTGGTGCAGAATAAACAAACCCCGTCCACATTCGGCTTCATGTTCCGGAAGATTAGCCGAGTCGATGGGGATACAGGAACACTCATGCCTGTTTTGATCCGTACTTTCACAGCCTTGATCGGAAATTACCCACCAATGATGGCCTTCCGATACCGAAAACCGGACATGAACTTGCTTACCCGGATCGAGATTATTACCATGTTTAGCCGCATTCACTAGGGCTTCTTGTAGTCCGAGTCTAACCTGTTCTTGCCAGTCTGAAGGCACATGAGAAGGGATGTGAGTGAGGAGTAGATCGAGTATGGGACACAGGTACAAAGTAGACGCAAAACTAATGGTATTCCATTGTCGGCGCACTGGACGAGGTGAAATAGCAATCACAACTGCCAATCCTTAATTTTTACAAGAGGACAGAGTATCTTAGGAGATCAAATGAGCGTTAGGGGTTTGAAACCTAGATGACCTGAGTGTATATCGCGCTCCCATTAACTTTATCTGAATGATTTAAATGATTCATGATTAACGAACTGCTTTTCCCGTATTAAAAATTTTTGGCTGTGCAATTGGTAAGGGTTTGATTGACACTTCAATTCTCCATTTGCTTGACTTCGATTGGGAGTCATATGGGGTTAACAATTGCTCCAGAAAGCATAAATTTAAGTTTTTCTATTGCTTCATTATATCAAACTTTTTCTCAAAACACATCCGTGTAACCAATGTAGCTCGCTTTCCAGAAAAATAGAGAACAGACTCTGATGACCGGTTATACTATAATTAGAGATTTTTTTCTCTAACTTAATCCTGGTCTAGAGAAGAGTCTACTGATGACTTCTAGGGTAGAAGAATCTACTCAATGTTTGATCCTATCTAGTGTTTATCACTAATTATTTGTTTTTAATATTACTTTAGTCCATTCTATTTTTCCTGTCCACCCAATCCTATGATTTCATCCACCCTGGTTCCTCCCTCAATCAATCTTGAGTCAGTTCGATTAGAAATTCGAGCTTTACAGCCCGAACTGGTCAAATGGCGAAGGCAAATTCATCAATATCCTGAACTCGGTTTTGAAGAACATCTGACCTCAGCGTTGGTATCAAAACTATTGACCCAATGGAAAATCGATCATCAAACGGCGATCGCCGGAACCGGTATTGTCGCCACCATTACCGGCCAAACCCCTGGCCCCGTTTTAGCCATTCGCGCCGATATGGATGCCTTACCCATTGACGAACTCAATCAAGTCCCATATCGATCGCACCATCAAGGCAAAATGCACGCCTGCGGCCATGACGGTCACACGGCGATCGCCCTAGGAACCGCCCGCTATTTAGCCCAACACCGACAAAACTTTTCCGGAACCATAAAAATCATATTCCAGCCCGCAGAGGAAGGGCCAGGCGGCGCTAAACCCATGATCGAAGCTGGGGTACTGAAAAATCCCGATGTGGACGCTCTCATCGGTCTACACCTGTGGAACTCTCTACCCATGGGTAAAGTCGCCGTTCGCAGCGGCCCCTTTATGGCCGCCGTCGAATCCTTCAAACTCTTGATTATGGGCAAAGGCGGCCATGGAGCCATGCCCGATCAAACCATCGATTCAGTCATCGTCAGCGCTCAAATTGTCAATGGACTGCAAACCATTGTCTCCCGCAACATCAACCCCCTACAATCAGCCGTGGTTACCGTGGGCGAACTCCATGCCGGAACCCGCCATAACGTGATTGCCGATACAGCCAAACTCAGTGGAACCGTTCGCTATTACGATCCCCAACTACAAGGCTATCTACAAGAGCGCATCGACCAAACCATAGCAGGCATCTGTAAGATTCACGGAGCCACCTACGATCTCAACTATTGGCGACAATATCCCGCCGTAATCAACGATCGCCGCATCGCCAACTTTGTATATTCCGTCGCCCAAGAAGTCGTCGAAACCTCCGATCGACTCCTCCCCGACTATCAAACCCTAGCAGCCGAAGATGTCTCCTTCTTCCTACAAGCCGTTCCTGGATGCTACTTCTTCCTCGGTTCAGCTAACCCAGATCGAGATTTAGCCTATCCCCATCACCATCCCCGCTTTAACTTTGACGAAATTGTATTACAGATGGGGGTAGAACTCTTTGTCCGTTGCGCCGAGCAGTTTGCCCCCCGTTATCCGCTCTAGGGAGATGGGGGGATAGGGAGATGGCACTATACCTGTTCCCTGTTCCCTATTCCCTATTCCCCCTTCCCAAAAATCAACAAGATAAGCCAACCTGGAAAGATTGATCTTCTTCAGAGAGTGCCTGAAGAGCGGCCATAGATAACGGGCCTTTAGCCCACAACTCGACCCGTCTTTGCTCACCCTGATAGCTCAGGTCTAAGATCAACACCTCTGGGGGAGAATAGGGCAGCTTTTCCGCCCACTCAATAGCCACAATACCAGGAGCAACTTCCACAGCTTCCCAATATAATTCTGGATTGAGGCTAGGCACTTGGGCAGGACTGAGGCGATAGAGATCGAAATGGTAGAGGGGCACTCTGCCATCGGCATATTCATTAATTAGGGTAAACGTGGGACTATCAATGAGATCCTCAATCCCCAGTCCCTTACCCAGTCCCTGAATTAACGTGGTTTTACCCGTACCCAAATCCCCATTCAGAAGGACTACGCTGCCAGGGGCGAGAATTTGACCGAGTTTAATCCCCAATTTTTGGGTCGCTGGTGCATCGGGTAGGTCAAGAGAAAGATGCATAGTTATAAAGGTGATGATTGAGAGAATAGATTTAGCGGCGACGCTGTTGCAGTTGTCGATAAACCGCTTTTAGGGGCACACCATGATAAGAAAGGGCCACCAAGGTGTGATAAAACAAATCAGCGACTTCTGAGGCAATGGACTCCGGATCATCATCTTTGCAGGCCATGACCACTTCAGCCGTTTCCTCACCCACCTTCTTTAAAATTTTATTATCTCCATCAGCTAACAATTTGCACGTATAGGATTCTGGCGTAGGACGATCGCGGCGATCGCAAATTACCTCATACACTTGAGAGAGCATATCCGCAGGCGGTGCAGTAATGCTTCCTTCCACCTGATGAAAACAACTGCGCTCTCCGGTATGACAAGCAATATCACCAATTTGCTCGACTCCAATTAACAGAGCATCGCTATCACAATCATAACGAAGCGATCGCACCTTCTGGAGATGGCCCGAGGTTTCCCCCTTGTGCCACAACTGGGAACGGGAGCGACTCCAAAACCAGGTTTCCCCAGTCTCTAGGGTTTTTTGTAGCGATTCTCGATTCATCCAAGCCATCATCAGCACCGTGCCATCGAGATCGTCTTGAACAATGGCAGGAACCAACCCTTGATCGTTATATTGAATGCGATCAACAGGAATCGCCTGGGACGGAAAAGACTCAACAGACATAAAAATTAATCAATTACCCAAACCAACAACAGATCGCTTGCAGAGATTGAAAACCTTGTAAGCATCCTTACCCAATCTTACCCCTTCTCTAACCGAGCAAGTAACGAAGGGCCTAAATTTTAGTGTAATCTAGCCCTTATTGCCAAAAAACCACTTGAGCGTTTAACCCAAAATTATCCGTATTTTTGCCAAGGAGATGACCTTGACTGCAACACCACTAAACACCACCAAATCCCAAGACATCTTTACTGCTGCCCAAAGCCTCATGCCTGGCGGAGTCAGCTCTCCCGTGCGAGCCTTCAAATCCGTCGGCGGCCAACCCATCGTTTTTGACCGCGTAAACGGAGCCTACATCTGGGATGTCGATGGCAACCAATATATCGATTATGTCGGCACTTGGGGCCCCGCCATTTGCGGTCATGCCCATCCCGACGTAATCAAAGCCCTGCACGAATCCCTAGACAAAGGAACCAGCTTTGGCGCTCCCTGTGCCCAAGAAAACGTCCTCGCGGAAATGGTCATTAACGCCGTTCCCAGCATTGAAATGGTTCGGTTTGTCAACTCTGGAACCGAGGCCTGTATGTCTGTCCTGCGACTGATGCGAGCCTTCACCGAACGGGAAAAAATCATTAAATTTGAAGGCTGCTACCATGGCCATGCCGATATGTTCCTGGTTAAAGCCGGATCTGGAGTCGCGACCCTCGGCTTACCCGACTCTCCCGGAGTGCCCAAAGCCACCACCACAAGCACTCTCACCGCCCCCTACAATGACCTAGAAGCGGTGAAAGCCCTCTTCGATGACAATCCAGACCAAATTGCCGGAGTCATCCTAGAACCGGTTGTGGGCAACTCTGGCTTTATTCCCCCAGACGCAGGATTTTTAGAAGGATTGCGCCTGCTCACTCAAGACCATGGCGCTTTATTGGTTTTTGATGAAGTGATGACCGGATTTCGGATTTCCTATGGTGGAGCGCAAGCCAAATTTGGCGTAACTCCCGATCTCACCACCTTGGGTAAAGTAATTGGTGGCGGACTGCCCGTGGGAGCCTATGGCGGTCGTAAGGATATTATGTCTTTGGTAGCTCCGGCTGGCCCCATGTATCAAGCGGGAACCCTATCGGGCAATCCTCTAGCCATGACAGCCGGGATTAAAACCCTGGAAATCTTGAATAAAGATGGCCAGTATGAGCGTTTGCAGAAGATCACCAAAAAACTAATCGATGGCTTGCTCGCTATTGCCAAAGAAACCGGCCATCAGGCTTGTGGTGGCTCCATTAGTGCCATGTTTGGCTTCTTCTTTATGGCTGGCCCGGTTCATAATTTTACTGATGCCAAACAGTCCGATACGGCTAAGTTTGGCCGCTTCCATCGGGGAATGTTAGAGCAGGGAGTTTATTTAGCTCCTTCTCAGTTTGAGGCTGGATTTACGTCTTTGGCCCATACAGAGGAAGATATTGACAAGACCCTAGAAGCAGCTCGGAAGGTCATGAGTTCTCTTTAGGAATGCTGGAACTAGTAGTGGTAGGGTGGGCATTGCCCACCCTACTGGCTTACAAGGATACTGTATTTATCCCAACCGGAATACGGAACCCGATAGCGATTTACACTTTGCGAATAAGGCAACTAAATTATGGCGTTGTGAAGTGCGATCGCACTCTAAATCATTTTTCAGTCCAAAAGCAGAGCAAATCTTGCTGAGATGCTGTCTGACGGTAGTTTCTTCAATTTTTTAGTACCAGCGTGATTTTTCAGCTTATCACCCTAGGTTTTCAATTTCATCAATTCCGACAACCCGATCCGCCTTCTACTCCAGTTATTGTGGTTGAAAGAAACTACCAACTTTAAACGTAGTGCGAGCGTCTCGCTCGCTAGAGTATAGAAATAGTATCGGTAAACGTAGTGCGAGCGTCTCGCTCGCTAGAGTATAGAAATAGTATCGGTAAACGTAGTGCGAGCGTTTCGCTCGCTAGAGTATAGAAATAGTATCGGTAAACGTAGTGCGAGCGTTTCGCTCGCTAGAGCATAGAAATAGTATCGGTAAACGTAGTGCGAGCGTTTCGTAGGCACAACAGCGAGCAAGATGCTCGCACTCCTTTTAATTCAGCGATCGCCTCAAGAGGTTTTAAATATGTGGTTCCGAAACAGGAAAAAATCTAAATCTAACTCCAGTTGCTCGATGGAATGGTTTCAAGGTGAAAGAGTGGTTTCTCAAACTATTTACCCTAACCGAAAGGGGCACGTATATTTTAGGGGCACTTGGTGGCCCGCGAAATGTTGCGATAATAGTACCCTAGAACCCGATGAAATTGTGGAAGTGATTGGCAATGATAATATCACCCTTTTGGTTCAAGCCTTCAAAATAGAATCTTGATTTGCACCGCTTCAATTCTTCGTTAACCAGCCGAATAGATCCCCAATATTAGAAAACTCGGTTCGTTGTTGCGCTTTAACGTTAAAATGTTCAGAGCGCTAACACGCAACAACATCCCTCCTTGTGCCAGTGTCTTTACGCTTTTTTTCCGTCCTCAGTAATACTCCTCGACTGTTGCGTTTAGTGTGGTCTGCGAGTCCCCGGTGGCTGTTAATGTCTTTGCTGACTACCCTGAGTGCTTCCGTATTACCAGCGATACAACTTTATATTGGTAAGCTGATTATCGATCGCATCCTGAATGCGATCGGACAGCCTAGCTCTGAATGGTCTCCTATCTTTATCTTGGTGTTTACAGTCTTTGGCCTGCATCTGTTAAGTGATAGTCTGAAATCATTATCGAGTTATACGGCTCAAATTTTAGGCGATCGCTTCAACCTCTACGCCAGTCAGATCCTGCTCAAACAAGCGGTTTACCTAGATTTAGCCCATTACGAACTGCCCGAATTTTACGATCTCTTGAGCCGGGCCCAACAAAGCGGTAGCACCTATCCGGTGCGGGCCCTGACTTATTTCACCACGTTCCTGGGCCAAACCCTGAAATTATTAACCCTCTTGGGCCTGATTATCAGTTTTAGTCCCCTCGCCACAATCATTTTACTGCTCAGTGCCCTGCCCGCGTTCATGATTAGTGTGCAATTTTCAGGTCGGCGGTTTAAGGTACTGCGTAAGCAAACCCAAAGTGGACGCTTTGCCGATTATTTACAGCGAGTTTTAACCCATCAAGATTTTGTCAAAGAAATTCGTCTGTTTAATTTGAGCGATCACTTGTTAAAGAAATGGCGAGAAATTCGCTGGCAATTCAACGTTGAAGCTGAAGATCTATCCCGTCAGCAAGTCTTCGCCCTGATCAGTTCTAATCTAATCTCGAAACTGGGATTTTATTTTACCTATGTTTGGATTATTGCGGCTACCCTGAGCGGTGAAATCACCATTGGGTCTTTAACCATGTACTCTGGTGCATTTCGGCAATCGCAAACGGCGATCCAAGGATTACTCGAAGAAATTGCGAAATTATATGAAGTCAATCTATATGTGAGCCAGTTTTTTGATTTCTTAGCCCTGAAACCCTATGTCATCAATCTACCGAATCCGAAACCATTTCCCTGTCTTCTGCGCCATGGCTTAAGGTTCAAAAATGTTAGCTTTACCTACTCAGGAGCGAGCCAACCTACGTTAAAGAATATTAATTTATCCATTGCTCCAGGGGAAAGTATTGCTTTAGTGGGTCGCAATGGAGCGGGAAAAACGACGTTACTCAAGTTATTGACTCGGTTTTATGATGTTACGGATGGAGAAATTTTGATTGATAATATTCCGATTACTCAATTGGATCTCAATGAATTACGGCAGAATATTGGCGTAATTTTTCAAGATTTTGCCCGGTATCATTTGAGTGTGAGTGATAATATTGGTTTTGGCAATATTGAAGAATATAATAATCAGGAGCGCATTCGTAAGGCGGGGGTGGATGCTGGGGCTGATAGCGTAATTCAAGGGTTGGAAAATGGCTATGAAACCCTGTTAGGAAAAATCTTTCCAGGGGGGCGGGAGTTGTCTGGGGGACAATGGCAAAAGGTGGGGTTAGCACGGGCGTTTATGACTCCAGCACAGATTCTGATTTTGGATGAACCGACGGCTGCTTTAGATGCGATCGCCGAATATGACCTCTTTCAGCGCTTCCGAAAACTGGCAGCCGGTAAAATTACATTTTTGGTGAGTCACCGATTTTCTACAGTACGCATGGCCGATCGCATCATTGTCTTGGAAAATGGCTCAATCCAAGAAATGGGAAGCCATGAGCAACTGATGGACTTGGATGGGATTTACGCCCAGATGTTTGGGCTACAATCCTTAAGTTATGAAGATTTGAGCTAAATTCTGCCTGAATTGTGTCTGAATGTTCTGCGAACTCAGGTTAAGATAGACAGATGCAATTACGAGCAACTATGGAAGACAAAGGTTAACCTGATGAGGAAATCCCCATTTCAGGGGTCAGGAAGTTGGTTGTTTTTCCTTACCCTGATTGCTGTATTGATGGCCTGGAACTGGCGGCTGGTGTTGGCAACTAGTTTAGGGATTACGATGATGGTGGTTCTCTATCGGATGCAATCCTGGGACTGGCAACGGCAATGGGCCCACCTGCGACGCTGGGTGACGGGGCCTAATCGTCAGTTGGCCTTGGCTGTTACGGGGGGTAGTGGTGTAACGTTGGCTACTTATATGGCGATTTCGGTCTGGATAGAGGCGGAAAATGGTTGGATAGCAGCAAGCCAGATTCTAGAAGGATTGGGGATTTTGGCAATTTTAGGCCTGCTCGTGGGGCGATCGCTGTTTTCTCAGTATCAACAGCAAGAATTGGAACTCGATCGAGTATTGATGGACTTGACGCACCCAGAACCCCTGCTGCGCTTGTTAGCGGTGCGTCGGGTGAATCGCTTGCTCTATACTCGCTATGGACAAAAGGAATCGGGGATGATTTTTGATGCACTCAGGTTGATGCTCAGTCGCGAACAAGAACCGGTGGTGCGGGATGCTCTGTTGGAGAGTTTGAAGCGGATGCAATCTCCTTTATCCATGGATGCATCAGCTCATCGTCCCCTGTCGATTCCCCTGAATCTAGAGTCTAAATCCTCCACTGCACAACCTCCCTTAAAATATCCCCAGTCTCCCCAACTGCGTCGTCGTCAGTCTTTGTAAGCAGGGTGTTTTCCGCAAGCGGACATGAAAATGGGTTAAACTAGCGGGCAAGATGCGCGCACTCTCTCAATCGATTGATATTACTGGAGTGGGAGCATCTTGCTCCCTACATTGTTATCTTGCTCCCTACATTTTTATAAGGAATAATACGAGCTACAGGTAAACCGCGATCGGTGAGGATAACTTCAGAGCAAAGCGCTATATCAAGGGAGCGTAAAGCGCTATAATCCCCTAAGACTTTTGAGTTCGGTGTAGGCTTGCTGGAAGTCGTTGCTGGTAATATACAGTTCGCTCAGGGGTTGGTTGAGGGTACGGAAACGGCGAACGGCTTGTAAGGCGGCTTGGTTACTGAGAAGGGCCAGATCTGCGCCGCTCCATCCCAGGGTGAGTTGGGAATAGTGGGAGAGGTCAACACCGGACAGGGGCCGGTCTTGGTTGTGGACTTGGAGGATAGCGAGGCGACTGGGGGTGTCGGGGAGGTCGATTTTCAGTTGCAGATCGAGACGGCCGGAACGCAGGAGCGCGGGATCGATCGCCTCTGGACGATTGGTCGCGGCAATCAAGATCAGGTTTTTGGTTGCTGATAAGCCGTCAATTTCCGTCAGCAGTTGACCCACCACGCGATCGCCGACTCCCGAATCGCCACTATACTGGCCTCTAGCGGGCGCTAAGGTATCGATTTCATCAATGAAAATAACACAAGGAGAGGCTTGTCTAGCTTTAGCAAAGAGTTCGCGCACCGCTTGTTCTGAGGCTCCCACCCAACGACTGAGCAGCTCTGGCCCGGAAATGGCGATAAAGTTGGCTTGCGCTTGGGAAGCGATCGCCTTGGCTAACAGGGTTTTACCCGTTCCCGGTTCTCCCATCAGTAAGATGCCTTTGGGCGCTTTAGCTTGCGTTTTTTGATACAATTCGGGATAGAGGAGTTGCCCCTCGACAGACTCTTGCAACAGGCGTTTAATTTCTTCTAAGCCGCCAATCTCCTCCCAAGCCACTTGGGGAGATTCCACTTCCACCGATCGCAAAACCGCCGGTTTAATGGCGCTTAAGGCTTGGTCAAAATCATCCCCATTGATGGTTAAGGGGGCAGTGGGTTGGGTATTTAGGGTGGGCACTTGGCGACGCAGAGCCTGATGAGCCGCTTTTTGACACAGGGCCTTTAAGTCTGCACCGACAAATCCGACAGCGCGGGCGGCGATCGCCTCCAAATCCACAGTAGACTCTAAGGGCATCCCTTGGCTGAGAATCTCCAGAATCTTTACCCGTTCCTCGGTTCGGGGCACTCGAAACACAATTTCGCGATCGAATCTTCCCGGCCGTCGCAAGGCCGGATCGAGGCGGTTCGGCAGATTGGTTGCCGCTAAAATAACCACAGAATCACTGACAGCAAAGCCATCCATCAACCCCAATAATTGACCAACTACCCGCTTTTCCACTTCTCCTTCCACTTGAGAGCGATCGGGCGCTAAACTATCAATTTCATCAATAAAAATCAGGCAAGGTGAACGACGCGCCGCCTTCTCAAATAACTCCCTTAATCTCCCCTCCGATTCCCCATAATATTTACCCATAATTTCCGGCCCCGTAATGGCGATATAATTCACCCCTAATTCAGCAGCCAGACAGCGAGCAGTAAGGGTTTTTCCCGTACCAGGGGGCCCCACTAACAACACGCCTCGCGTCGGTTCTAGCCCCAATTGCGCCAGTAATTCAGGACGTTTAAGGGGCAGTTCCACCAGTTCCCGCAATTCCTGTTTCACCTCTTCTAAACCACCAATTTGGTTTAAGGATAAGTTGCCAGAATTGGAAGGCGTTGAGTCCCCCTCACCTGCCGATGGTGGCGGCGTAACAATCACCTCTGGGGATGCTTGACTAGGGCGACCTTTAGGAATACTTCCCCCCTGGGGAATATTGCTCAAGGATCGAAATTGAATATCAGTTTTCACTTCCCCTTTTTCCGCTTTTTCTTCTATCCGTTTAGCCAGTTCTAATAAATCTTCAAATCCTTTAAATAAATCATTCATAGTAATGGAGATTGGGTGCAATTCTTGAGTTAGGCATCTGGCATTCTATCGTGCCATGGACTAGGCAAAAAATTTTAGAGCATTAACCAACCCAGAATTTCCGAGACACTCAACTGTAGCTCAATACCCTCTAAAATCGGGAGTTGTGCATCAGTTGTAAATAAATCAATCCGTTGATGTTCTCGAATCACCCAAATACTTTCTTCTGCGGGATTAATTAACCATCCCAAAGCTGTGCCCGCTTGGGAACAATGCAAGAGTTTATCTAAAACTTGAGAGTGACTTTGATCCGGCGATAAAATTTCAATTACCCAATCGGGATGAAGTTCAAAACGATTGGCAATTTTTCCAGTATCCGTTCGGGGGATTCTGTCCCAACGAAAAACGGCAATATCCGGAACCAGGGAACGCCCCCCAAAGGTACAGCGCAGTTCGGGGAAGGCACAAGCAATTTTAGCAGTCTCGGCAACTGTATTGATCGCCACACAGAGTTTGTATTGTAAGCGACTATGTTCACCTTGGGGCATGGGCTTTTCCACAATAGTTCCATTAATATATTCTAGAGCGGGTTTGCTTTCTGGATGCTCTAGAAATTCTGCTAAGGTTAGAGATCGAGTCAGGGTTTGAGTCATTGGAGATGAGTATGAATCGGCCTTCTATTGTAGCAAGTTAACGGAGAAAATGAAGATAGATCGTTCATCATCAATTATGAATAGGGGTTAATGCCGTCTCATTTTTATTGATTTTACTCGCAGGCGGCGATAGTCGGCAAACCAGGTAGAGTCGTGATAAAGATGGGGACGCAAAGTCGTTTCAATCTGGTTTAAGATTGAGTCTCGTTCATCCAGGGGAACGGGGGACAGTAAGTGCGAGGCAAACATTTTAATCCAATTGCGTAAACCCTCTTCCCCTTCTAATGCAGTTGGGCGATCGCACAGTTGGGCAAATCTCACCTCTAAGCCATTATTTTCTAGCAAGGTGGCATATTCGGCAATACTAGGAAAATACCAAACTGTTTTGGGGACATCATACCCTCTAGTCGCCAGGGTTTCTTCAACGGTGGTGACGATCGTTTTCACATTGCCTTTGCCGCCCAATTCAGCAACCAAACGTCCACCGGGTTTAAGGGCATTTGCTATGCCTTGAACGACGGCTTGTGCATCGGTCATCCAATGGAGCGCTGCATTGGAAAAAATAGCATCAAAAGCATCAGTTTCTGATAACTTTTCCCCATTTTTTAGCTTAAACTGAATCTGGGGATAATTCTCCTGAGCTTGGGCAATCATCGACTCGGAACGATCGCAGCCGATAACCGTGGCTCCAGACTCGGCAATTTTAGCGGTTAAATGACCAGTTCCACACCCGAGATCGAGGATCGATTCTCCCGGTTTTGGCGCAAGTCGGGTTACTAAGTCCGTTGCCAGTTGGGAAACATAGTGATGTTTACTCTCGTACAGTTCGCTATTCCAAGTTTGAGTCATAAACCTATTGCCGTGACACAGCTAAAAATGTGCATTAGCGTAGGGTGGGTTAGGCGGCTAAAACCTAGACTCTGAAAGCAATCTATCAATCCGCCGTAACCCACCATTTTAGGGTTGTCACAGCACTATAGCGCTTTAGGCTAGGTAATGGGTCATCATGGAGGAGAATATAATCGCGGTGGGGGCAGGTTTTGGCAATTGATTATTATTCCCCTAAATTAGGATAAACCTGCCCCTACTGGGTTAGAGGATTAATAGGGCCATTTCCAGTTAACGATCTCATCCTTATCGATGCCTTGCTCGCGGGCATATTGGAGATGTTCGATAATGGCGTTTTTCATCCGTTCTTTGACATAGGCTGCCGCAGAGCCGAGTTTGGGCACGCGGTCAATCACATCAATCACCAAATTAAACCGATCCACTTGGTTGTTAATGGCTAATTCTAGGGGGGTATTGATGTTGCCTTTTTCCTTGTAGCCGCGAACGTGAATCCGGTCTTGGTTGGCGCGGCGATAAACGAGTTTATGAATTAACCAGGGATAGCCATGGAAGTTGAACATGATGGGTTTATCGACCGTGAAGAGGCTGTTAAAATCGCGATCGCTTAAACCATGGGGATGCTCTCCTTCCGACATCAGCTTAAACAAATCAACCACATTAATAAACCGTACTTTCAAATACGGGAATTCGTCGCGCAAAATAGCCGTAGCAGCTAAGGATTCCATAGTGGGAATATCGCCACAGCAAGCCATAATTACATCCGGCATATCCAGGTCTTTACCGCAATCATCATTACTAGCCCATTCCCAAATGCCGATGCCCTTGGTGCAATGTTTGACCGCCTCATCCATGTTCAGATATTGCAGGTGCATCTGCTTATCAGAGATGATCACGTTCACATAGTCCGTGCTGCGTAAACAGTGGTCACCCACCGAGAGTAGGCAGTTAGCATCAGGCGGGAAGTAGACGCGAACCACATCCGGACTCTTGTTCGTTACCAGGTCTACAAAGCCGGGGTCTTGGTGGCTAAACCCATTGTGGTCTTGTCGCCACACTAGGGAGGAGAGGAGGATATTTAAGGAAGATACGGGGGCCCGCCAGGGGACTTCGTTTTTACAGATATCTAACCATTTGGCATGTTGGTTAAACATGGAGTCTACCACATGGGCAAAGGCTTCGTAGGTGTGGAAGAGTCCATGGCGACCGGTTAAAAGATAACCTTCGAGCCAGCCTTGCAGGGTATGTTCGCTGAGGATTTCCATAACCCGACCATCCGGGGAGAGTTGGCTACCGTCTAGGTCTTCTTCCAAAAATTCGGCCATCCAGGTTTTTTTGCTCACTTCATAGACGGGATGGAGCCGGTTAGAGGCGGTTTCATCGGGGCCAAAGAGACGGAAACTCGTGGGGTTTTCCCGCATGACTTCCCGCAGGAGGTAACCTAAATATTTGGTGTTTTCTACTTCCACAGTGCCGGGTTTGGGAATTTCCACGGCAAAGTTGCGGAAGTCGGGCATTTTCAGGTCTTTGCGAAGGATACCCCCGTTGGCGTTAGGGTTGGCGCTCATGCGGCGATCGCCTTTTGGAGCCAGGGCTTTTAATTCTGGGATCAGTGTACCCTTTTCGTCAAACAGTTCCTCCGGTTTATATTCCTTCATCCACTCTTCCAACAAGCGCACATGCTCCGGGTTGCTGTGCATTCCCCCCATGGGCACTTGGTGCGCTCGCCAAAAGCCTTCCACTTTGTGACCATCCACAATTTTTGGCCCCGTCCAACCCTTGGGAGTCCGCAGAATAATCATCGGCCAGCGCGGGCGTTTAGCTTCTCCCGTGCGACGAGCTTCTTCTTGGATGGCGCGAATTTGGTTGATACACGCTTCCATCGTGCCCGCCATCTTTTGGTGCATGAGCGCTGGGTCGTCCCCTTCCACCACGTAGGGGGTGTAACCATAGCCGATAAATAGGCTTTCGAGTTCCTCCGAGGTGATCCGAGAGAGGACTGTGGGGTTGGCAATTTTATATCCGTTCAGGTTGAGAATGGGCAGTACAGCCCCATCCCGGACGGGGTTTAGGAATTTGTTGGAATGCCAAGCGGTGGCAAGGGGGCCGGTTTCTGCTTCTCCGTCCCCAACTACCACAGCAGAGATCAGGTCGGGGTTATCGTAGACGGTTCCGTAGGCGTGGGCAAGACTATAACCGAGTTCTCCTCCTTCATGGATGGAACCGGGGGTTTCTGGGGTGCAGTGGCTACCGATGTGACCGGGGAAGGAAAATTGCTTGAAGAATTTTTGCATCCCTTCTTCGTCTTCGCTTTTGTCGGGATAGACTTCGGAGTAGGTTCCTTCTAGGTAGACGGGGCCCAGGACTCCGGGAGCGCCATGGCCGGGGCCGGCTAGGTAAATGGCGTTAAGATCGTATTTGTTAATCAGTCGGTTGAGGTGAATATAGCTGAAACTCAGGGCTGGAGAGGCTCCCCAGTGACCGAGGAGACGGTATTTGATATGTTCGGCTCTCAGAGATTCTTTGAGTAAGGGGTTCTCCCTGAGATAAATCATACCCACAGCTAGATAGTTACAGGCTCGCCAGTAGCCATGGATTTTGTCGAGTTCATCGGGGGATAGGGGCGTTTCGTTGATATTGAGTTTTTCAGGTACGGTTACCATATATGCTCCCTATATAAAAGGACAAAGAGATTGAGTTGAGTCAGAGGAGATTCTCTCCCACTCCTGGCCTATTAAACTCGCCCAAGGGTGGGATTGTCAAAACAGCCCAGGGAAGATTTCTTAAGCTTTTCTTTTGATTGATCGCCCGGATGAAAATCTTAAAAGGAATTTAATGTCATATTAATATTAAATTCTTGAAGAGTTTGCTAGAGTTAAACAGAGGTATGACCAATGACTGGTTCAATTCTGAACGTGGATAATGAGTGAAATTGGATAGTTCATCAGCAATGGAAAACATGAAGGCTAATTCAGGGGGAAGAAGTGCCTATGGATATCAGAGGAAAAAAGAGATCGATACAACAGCCCTTTGGGGACAACTGGCTGAGTTAGAGGTTTGGGGGATAGCTCGAAGAAGCTTTTGCTCGTCAATTCCTGGAAATTGCCCCCAACTCATTCTCAATGTTTATTAATGGTTAAGGTTTAAAAATCATGGCCAATTCTTTATATATTAGCACCACAGAAGTTGCCAGTGGAAAAGCTCTGGTTTCATTAGGGGTAATTGAATGCTTATCCCGGAAGACCAGTAATATTGGATTTTTCCGCCCGATCATCCGCAAACCTGAATCCGGGGCGATCGATGATGATATTCAACTGATTCTCACCCATTTTAATCTGAAACAATCCCCAGAGGATTCTTTTGGTTTATATCTGCATGAAGCGACTGAACTTCTCAGCCATCACCATTTAGATGATCTGCTGGATCGGATTATCGATCGCTACAAAGAATTAGAGAAAAAAGTGGATTTTGTGGTCTGTGAAGGGTCGGATTTTAAGGGACAAGAAGCGGCATTTGAATTCGATCTGAATGTAGAAATTGTCAAAAATTTGGGCTGTCCGGTGTTAATTGTGGGGAAAGCGAGCGATCGCACCTCAGAAGAAGCAATCAATTCCGTACAACTGCCCCTAGATGTGTATCGGGAAAAGGAATGCGATGTGGTTGGGGTGATTCTGAATTTAGCCCAACTGGATCAAGTGGATACCCTCAAAGCCAGTTTAGTCAAAGAATTGGATCTGCCAGAGAGCTTGGTTTCTGTGATTCCCTACGATCACCGGCTCAGTAGTCCCCGAATGCGGGATGTAGTGGAACAACTCGATGCCCAAGTCTTATATGGACACAAACGGCTGAATAACCTGGCTACCAACTACGTGGTGGCTGCCATGCAAGTACAACATGCCATCGAGCGGTTCAAAGAAGGGAATTTAGCCGTGACTCCGGGCGATCGCGCGGATGTGATCCTGGGGGTTGTCCAAGCCGATCAATCGGTGAATTATCCCAATTTAGCCGGTTTAGTCCTCTCCTGTGGCATCAAACCCCACCGAGCGATCGCCAAACTGCTCGATGGTTTACCCGATGCACCGCCCATTCTTTCGGTAGAAACCGATACTTATACCACGGCCTCCGCCATTCATGACTTGCATGTTCCCCTCACCTGCGGCGATCGCAAAAAGATTAATCTCGGTATTGAAACCTTCGATCGCTACGTCAACCTACAAGAACTCGAAGAGCGCATCCAAGGGGTACAAACCAAGGGCATGACCCCAAAAATGTTTACCTACAACTTGGTACAACAGGCCAAAGCCCAAAAACGCCATATTGTGCTTCCCGAAGGGAACGATCCCCGCATCTTAAATGCCACCGCCGTCCTCTTATCCCAAGGATTAGTCAATATCACCCTTCTCGGTAGCCTATCGAGCATTGAACAAACCCTGAAAAAACATAATATCCGCCTAGATTTAAGCCAAGTCCAAATTATTAACCCCGCCATTAGTACCAATTTCGATCGCTACGCCGAAACCCTCTATGAATGCCGCAAGCATAAAAACCTCAGCTTCGACATGGCCAAAGACTTAATCATGGATGTGTCCTACTTTGGCACACTCATGGTCTACAGTGGAGATGCCGATGGTATGGTTTCTGGAGCCGTCCACACCACCCAACATACCATCCGCCCCGCCCTGCAAATTATTAAAACCCAACCGGACTGTTCGATTGTTTCCTCAGTCTTTCTCATGTGTTTAGAAGACCGGGTATTAGTTTATGGCGATTGCGCCGTCAATCCCAATCCCACCGCCGAACAATTAGCAGAAATCGCCCTATCTTCTGCCGACACTGCCAAACGATTTGGCATTGAACCCAGAGTTGCCCTCCTCTCCTATTCTTCCGGGGAATCGGGCAAAGGGGAAGAGGTGGAAAAAGTGAGAAAAGCCACCCATTTAGCCCAAGAAAAACGACCAGACTTGAAAATTGAAGGGCCGATCCAATATGATGCAGCCGTCGATCCAGAGGTGGGCGCTCAAAAAATGCCCAATTCTGAAGTTGCCGGACAAGCGAGTGTGTTAGTGTTCCCGGATTTAAATACGGGGAACAACACCTATAAAGCCGTACAACGGGAAACGGGCGCGATCGCCATTGGCCCCATTTTGCAAGGCTTGCGGAAACCCGTTAATGACCTCAGTCGCGGATGCACGGTTACCGATATCATCAATACAGTCACCATTACCGCCATCCAAACCCAAACCATTTGTCCCCTGAATCACCCAAACCCAAGCCAATGAAAATCCTGGTCTTAAACGCGGGTTCGAGTTCCCAAAAAAGCTGTTTATACGAGATTACCGGCGATGCTCTCCCAGCCCATCCCCCCCATCCCCTCTGGGAAGCCACCATCGACTGGACAGTAGCCACCGACTACGGGGTGATGAAAGTCAAAGCCAATGGCATTAAGCAGGAAACCAACTTAGCCAGCGATGCTAAGGAAGGGGCGATCGGTCAACTTCTGCAAACCCTAGTCAGTGGCGAAACCCAAGTTCTAGAGAGCCTCTCGGAGATTAATGCTGTCGGTCATCGGGTGGTGCATGGGGGAACCCAATATTCCGAAGCCACTCCCATTACCCCAGAAGTCAAGGCCACCATCGAGAAATTAATCCCCCTTGCACCGTCCCACAATCGGGCCAATTTGCAGGGCATAGAAGCCGTGGAGAAGGTCTTACCCGACCTGCCCCAGGTGGCGGTATTTGACACTGCTTTTCACAGCCAGATGCCCCGAGAAGCGGCGGTATACCCCATTCCCTATGAATACTTTGAGCAGGGCGTGCGGCGCTATGGATTCCATGGAACCAGTCACCGCTATTGCGCCCTACGCACGGCGGAGTTAATGGGAAAACCTTTAGAGTCCCTGAAGATGATTACTTGTCATTTGGGCAATGGCTGTTCCTTGGCTGCCGTTAAAGATGGCATTAGTATCAATACCACCATGGGATTTACGCCTCTAGAGGGCTTAATGATGGGAACCCGGAGCGGTTCCATCGATCCGGCAATTATCTTCTATTTGATGCGCGATCGCGGCTTTGATGTTAATAGTATCGACCGAATGCTGAATAAGGAATCAGGCTTTAAGGGGGTTTCCGGACTGTCTGCGGATCTGCGGACGATTCTGCAAGGGATAAATGACAAGAATGAGCGGGCCAAATTGGCCTTCGATCTCTATATCCATCGTCTGCGCAGTGCCATAGGTGAAATGTTAGCCAGTTTAGGCGGCTTGGATGCGCTGGTGTTTACTGCTGGAGTGGGCGAAAATTCAGTGGCGGTGCGTCAAAGAGCCTGTGAAGGGTTCGAGTTTTTAGGCTTAACATTAGACCTGGAGAAAAACGCCGCTTCTGTTATGGATACCGATATCGCCACCCCAGAGTCTGCCGTGCGCGTTTATGTGATTCATACGGAAGAAGATTGGGCGATCGCCTCTCAAACCTGGCAATGTTTACATTTGTAAGTAGGGGCGGGTTTAGCAACCCTCTTGTTTTCCCACCCAGATGTTTGTAAACCCGCCCCCTACGAGCCAGATAAGGTTTTAGGAGTGCGGGCATCTTGCCCGCTTTAGGAGGCATCTTGCCCGCTTGTCAGCACCCCGCTCTAAAGAGACGGAGCTTCGGGCCTCCTCTTTAGGTAGCTGACCCGGCTAAGTGCTTCGCGCACTACGTTATCGGCAAGCGTTAAAGTTCTTACCTTGGAATGCTTCGCCAGTTCCAAGCTCTAAAACCAGATAGTTAAACAGTTGTACGAGGGGTAGAACAGTGCTATTTGGAAAATACCGACCGATAACATTGCCAAGGCGAACCTTACCCTAGAAATAGGAGTTTAACTTCTATGCGTACAGCTTAAAAGCACGAGTCCACAATTGCCTGGACGAAAGATGAAAGCAATACATCACCGTCGTTAATAGGGCCAAGGCGGTAGAAGATTGGGGAGGGTTTTTCCCTCCCACCTTTTCTGCTTCACGGCGGTTAAAACCGCCTGAGTCGAATTTCCTCCGCGAACTAAAGTTACGCGGTTTCCATTCTCCCATCTTTTTTTCGTGAACCCATTTTCATGTCCGCTTGCGGAAACCAGACTTGATATTAGTAGCTTGCCAGTCCATTAGAGTGCGGAAAGATAGTCACCGGACACATAGCCACCACCGGCCAGTTTTGCCCAACCACTATGGTCAAAGTATTCCACAAAAACCGCTTGTCCATAGCCGAGTCCACCAATGACGGGAAACGATGTCCCCATACCTGAACGGACATTTAAGCCACTTCCTGCAACCACCATGTGGCTACCCCCACCCATATTGGGGTCACCACCACCGGCTTCCAGAGACGCAAAGGTTCGAGACCCAGCCAGTCCATCTACAGCTAGGCCCATATCATACTGATAATCTACGACTGCGTTATAGGTAATGTCGCCATAGTAACCCGTAGAGCGCACATCATAAGGGAAGTAACCGGCACTTTTGAGCAAGTCTTGCAGATAAACCACATCATTACCTGTAGACCCGTAACTCAGGTAAGCCATCGCATTTTCTGCCGCACTGACAATCGACAGAGCAACACCTAACGCTAAGACACCTACAGCACTTTTGGCTAGAGATAAATTGAGCGGTTTAAAAGACCGTAATTGTGGAGCGGGATTGGGATCTTCATAAGCCAGCGAAGCATGGGTAAATGCAAGTGATTCCATCATAGGTTTTAAGTCATGAATAACTGGTTACTGCCAGGATAGAGGATGATCCGGAGTTTGAGCAACTCATCGTTACGAAGAATTCACGAAAATTAATTTATTGTTGTGTTCGTGACATGCAACTGTACGAGAGCCAACTAATCTCGTAAGACCCAGGTATCTTTACTGCCACCTCCTTGAGAAGAATTAACGACTAGAGACCCTCGCTTCAGGGCAACCCTGGTTAAGCCTCCGGGCATCACCGAAATGTCTTCACCATAGAGGATATAGGGGCGCAAATCCACGTGACAGCCTTCAATACTACCATTTAACAGCGTAGGAACCCTAGATAAACACAGGGTCGGTTGGGCAATATATTTACGAGGATTAGCCTTAATCCGTTGGGCAAACTCTTCCTGTTGGGCGGAGGTAGAATTGGGGCCAACCAACATACCATACCCTCCCGACTCATCGGCGGCTTTAACCACTAAGTCTGGTAAATGGTTTAATACATAATCTTGTTGTTTGGGTTCCCAACAGAGATAAGTGGGGACATTGGCTAAAATTGGCTCTTCGCCCAAATAATAGCGAATCATCTGGGGAACATAGGCATAGATCACCTTATCATCGGCCACTCCAGTTCCCAGAGCATTGGCTAAAGCCACTCGTCCGGACTGATAGACCTCCATCAAACCGGGAATCCCTAACAATGAGTCGGGATTAAAGACCGTCGGATCGATAAAGTTATCGTCAATGCGACGATAGACCACATCTACCCGTTGCAGTCCTTTTGTGGTTCGCATTTGTAAATAGCCATCCGTAACCACTAAATCCCGGCCTTCGACTAACTCAACGCCCATTTGCTGGGCTAAAAACGAATGCTCAAAATAAGCGGAATTATAGACTCCTGGCGTTAAAACCACTACGGTTGGATCGAGAACATGGCTAGGGGCTAAGTTAAGTAAGGTATCGAGTAAGCGGCTGGGATATCGATCGACCGGTTCAATATCCATTAAGCTAAAGACTTGGGGAAAGGTACTTTTCATTACCCGCCGATTTTCCAGCACATAGGAAACGCCGGAAGGACAGCGCAAATTGTCTTCTAAAACATACCATTTGCCGTCTTTGTCGCGCACTAAGTCGGTTCCGGTAATATGACACCAAACGTCTTTGGGGGGTTTAAGTCCCATACAGGGTTTGAGGAAACCGGTGGCTGAGTGAATTAATTCTTCGGGAATGACCTTATCTTTGACAATCTTTTGCTGGTCATAAATATCCCCAATAAATAAATTTAGGGCTTGAATCCGTTGCTTGAGTCCCTTTTCTAGGGTTTTCCATTCCTGAGATAAAACGACTCGGGGAATCAGATCGAAGGGCAAAATCCTCTCCGTTCCTTCTTCTGCGCCGTAGACATTAAAGGTTACCCCCACCTTAAAGAGTCCAATTTGGGCGGCTTGTTGGCGTTGGTGCAGGTGTTCGCGGGAGAGATGGTTAAAGAGGTCAATTAGGGGTTTACATTCGGGGCGAGGATTACCATCGGCTCCGAAGAGTTCATCGTAGAAGTCCCCTGGATTGTAAGAATCAAAGTTCACACTAATGGATACCATAGGAGTGGGCTGAACAGTTTATGATATAGGGAAGAGAGAGACTAAATTGCTGTAACTAAGACTACGATTTTACAAAACTTTGAGTAAAGCTACACTTGCACTCGATCGCAGAGAATGTAAAAATTTGAGGGCCATGCTCTCTGGAGTCTTGGGTTTAGCAATGTTTCAGTGGTGAGAGGGGGACGAATTTTGTTGAGGACAAATAAAGGAGGAATGGGGGTAGCGGCGATCGCGCGAGCGATGGGTCGCATTATCGCCAAATCTCTGGGAAACCGTCAATGGGTGCTGCAAGCGAACTTACTTAAAAGCTTGGTTCACCGGGATTTAGCGGCTCGTTATCAGGGTTCGGTGCTGGGAAATTTGTGGCCGTTGCTCAATCAACTCTCCCAGTTGCTGATTTACACCTATGTGTTTTCCATTGTGCTGAAGGTGAAGCTCAATCTCCAGGGCATGGCGGCCAATAATCTCACGTTTGGGTTATGGTTATTTGCTGGGTTGCTCCCCTGGACTGCATTTATGACCGGTTTGCTTCAGTCCTCCAATGCAGTGATTAGTCAACCCAATTTAGTCAAAAAAGTAGTGTTTCCCCTGGGGTTATTGCCCCTTGTGCCGGTTTTGAGTGCCTTTATTGAAAGCTCTATGGGGTTAATTGCCCTGATTGTATTGACCGGGTTTATCACGCAGACGCTGCATCCGACGCTGTTATTATTGCCCTTGGCTTGGCTACCACAATTATTGCTCACGGCAGGTTTGGGCTATTTAGTCTCCGCGTTAACGGTATTTTTGCGCGATATTCCCCAAAGTTTAGCGGTGATTACCAATTTGTGGTTTTACATGACTCCGATTGTCTATCCGGTGAGTATTATCCCGGAACCGTGGCGACAGTTGGTGTTTTGGCTCAATCCTTTGGCGGCAATTTCGGAAACCTACCGGGATTTGATTTTGGTGGGGCAGATGCAACATTGGGGAGAATGGATGAGTGCTTTGGGCGTTTCTCTGGTACTGTTGTCAGGGGGTTTGTGGGTCTATCGACGACTGCGCCCTGCGTTTGCTGATGTGATCTAGGGGAGTGTTTATGGCTATTCCTGGGAGAGTGTCGGGTTGGTTGACGAT
Source organism: Roseofilum halophilum BLCC-M91 (assembly GCF_030068445.1). Taxonomy (GTDB): domain Bacteria; phylum Cyanobacteriota; class Cyanobacteriia; order Cyanobacteriales; family Desertifilaceae; genus Roseofilum; species Roseofilum halophilum. Next base: position 34,869 of record NZ_JAQPOK010000071.1, read on the forward strand.
CGCACTGAACTAAAGATATTGTGTTTCCATGAGTGAAATGGCGATTTCACTAAAAGGTGTTTCTAAGTCGTTTAAGCGATATGCCCATCCGGGCGATCGCCTCAAGGAGCTATTGCTACCCGGAAAAATTAGAGGGCAAGAGTTTTGGGCGCTACAGGATATTGATTTAGAAATTCCTCAAGGGCAAACCCTGGGAATTGTTGGGCGTAATGGTTCGGGGAAAAGTACCCTACTGCAAATTATTGCCGCTACCCTGACTCCAACCACAGGTGAGGTAGAGGTGAATGGACGGTTATCGGCGCTTTTGGAACTGGGAAGCGGATTTAATCCAGAGTTTACCGGGCGGCAGAATGTCTTTTTTAATGGTCAGTTGTTGGGCTTAACCAAGGACGAAATTCAGACTAAGTTCGATTCGATTGTCTCGTTTGCTGATATCGGTGAATTTATTGAGCAACCGGTAAAAACCTATTCTAGCGGGATGTTCGTGCGCTTGGCGTTTGCCGTGGCTACGAGTGTGGAGCCGGATATTTTGGTGGTGGATGAAGCCCTATCGGTTGGGGATGAGGCGTTTCAGCGCAAGTGTTTTGCTCGAATTCAGGAAATTAGCGATCGCGGCGGAACCGTGTTATTTGTGTCTCATGCCGCTTCGTCGGTTGTTGAATTGTGCGATCGGGCTATCCTCATGGATAAAGGCGAAATTCTCCTCAGCAATAAACCCAAATTCGTCGTCTCCAAATATCAAGAACTCATCTACGCTCCCTCAGACAAAAGCCACATCCTACGCGAACAACTGAAAAAATCCCATCAACAGCAAACCCTTCCCACCCCAGAAAAATCAGAAACAAACGGTCAATCTTCCACCCCACAAGACTCCAATAACGCCCCATCCATACCCACATTAGGAGACTACTACGATCCCCATCTTAACCCCGAACATACCCTTTCCTATACCACCAGAGGAGCAGAAATCCTTGACCCTCATATTGAAACCCTATCCGGTAGACTCGTCAACCACCTGATTCGCAGACAACCCTACATTTACACCTTCAAAGTCCACTTTTCCAAACTGGCTCAAAACGTGCGCTTTGGCATGTTAATTAAAACCATCAGTGGCTTAGAATTAGGAGGCGCATCCATCAGCCCCTCATTCCATAAAATCTCTCACTTTGAACCCAATCAAGTGATTACCGTTCAATTTTCCTTTGAATGCTTCCTTCATCCCGGAGTTTATTTCCTCAATGCCGGAGTTTCCGGAATAGTAGATGAAGAATTTATATATCTTGCCCGTTGTATTGATGCGGCTATGTTTCGGGTTAATCCAGACGAAGCCGTTTGCGGTAATGGCACAGTCGATTTTAAAATCGATCCCAAGTTAACGTTTGAAAGCACATGGACAGAACATCCAGCCCATCAACTGGAAGTTATTGATGATAATAGCTAATTTTTTAAGTCCCTACAACTATAAGATCCCCCCAACCCCCCTTTTTAAGGGGGATTTAGGGGGATCGAAATGTGTCTAATAGCAGGGAAAATACTTTTATAGTTCACCCTAATCAACCCTAGAACTATGAACCGAATAATCGATCCCTCATCCCGATTAGATTTCATGAGATCCGTAGGAATTTCCATGATCTTACTGTACAATCTCCCCGATTATTGCTTCCAATCTTATCACTTCGATATTTGCGGAAAAACCCTGGATTTATCAGCCTTACACCACCTCAGCCTTCAATGTAGCTTAGGGCTATTAGTCTTTCTTTCCGGAACCCTAATTAACCGACATAACTTAACCTTTCCCGATCTGCCAACAGCCGGGAAATTTTTATTCAAAAAGCTGTTGAAACTCTTTCCCCTCTACTATCTCTCCCTTGCCCTATTTTGTTATCTCTATAGTATGTTGGATTGGGGGCAAATCCTGATCCATGTTTTGGGCTTACAACTCATCTTTGCCTCTAACAGCTATCCCCCCTTGCCCACTTTATGGTATGTGGGATTAATTTTAGTCTATTACAGCCTCTTCTCCCTGCTCAATATCGAGCGAATTCCAGCCCTTCACAAAGCGCTGATTTTGGGTGTTTTATTCTTAACTCTTTTCTTCAGTGCTACTTATCTGAACATTACCGATCTGCGCCTAATTTACTATAGTTTCCCCTTTTTAGGGGGGATTTTTGCAGCTAAAAACAATTGGTTTGAACATCGCCTGTGGCGAAAAGCCTTATCCCTAAACACGGGGGTATTTTGGGCAATCTTACCCCTATGCTGGGTATGGGAAAATAAATATCATCTACCCATTGAACACAACACGATTTTACTCAATCTGTTGATGTTCTCCTTTGTGCTATTGATTTATCGCCTTTCTGATGTGGTTTGTCAACATTCCCAATTGAACCCCTTTTTCCATGCCATCGCCTATTGTGCCTATGGGATGTTCCTTTTTCACCGTCCGATCTGGTTTGCCCTAGAGCAGATGATGCGATCGCTCTTACTCATTGACAATATCTATACCATCACTGCGGGCTTAGTCTTCCTCGGTATTCCCCTGATCGTCGGAGTATCTTACGTGCTACTAACGCTCTATGACCGCTACGGTATCACTGCTTTGTATCATCCTAGACACTTAATCCGTCAGTAAAGGAATTAAATACTCTAAGATTAATAACCGCAGATAGTTTGCCAAAAGTAACAATTTTTTCTATGCCAGTGCGATCGGGACGGACAATCAGATATTCATTTGCTTTCCGGTAGACAGCCGATAGATCTTCACGATATCCTGTTGTGGGAACTCTGACGGCTCCCTAAATCCATGAAATTACAAGAACTAATTGATTCAATTGAACAATTGTCCATTGAAGATCAAGATTATTTATTCGACTTAATCCACAAGCGAAGAATTGAACAGCGACGCTTAGAAATTGCTGTTAATGCTGAAACGCTGAAGCAAGAATTTCAGCAAGGAACTGCTAAACGAGGAACAGTGGACGATCTGATTGCTGATTTACTTGAGGATGATGATGGAGATTGTCTGGAGCAATAGCTTTAAGAGAGCATTTAAGAAATTGGCCAAGAAACAACCTCAATTACAAGCTAAGGCGATCGAGGTATTAAAAATTCTCGCGATCGATCCCTTTACTCCTTCATTAAAATCTCATAAGTTAACGGGGAGCTTAAACGGATTATGGTCGTGTTCTGTTGCTTATGATTGCCGGATTATTTTTTCTTTTTTTGATGAAGAAGATACAGATGAGGAAGTAATTCTTCTAATTGATATTGGCAGTCATGACGAGGTTTATTAATGTTGATTCGTAGGTTGGGTTGAACGAAGTGAAACCCAACGCATTCATGTCAGCTATACCTAATATCCCTCTTCTGTCACTTTCCGGTTTCTTCTATTATTAGAAATTTCTGGAGCCAAGGTATCATGGGTGATGTAGAGTTGGGCGATCGCATTTTGGCTGATTTCACTCTCTCAGGAACTCCTACTCGGAGAAAATGGCGCGATCGCCTGCCTTGTCTAGACTCTACGATTCCGAAAAGCTTTAGCTTTTCGGAGAGTGACAGAAGAGGGATATAGCAGGCCTAAATGAGTTGTGCAATGGGAAATGCCCTCTCCCTAAATCCCTCTCCCACTCCGAGAGGGACTCTCCCCCTTCTCCCTTCGACTTCGCTCAGGGCAGCGCCTGTGGGAGAAGGGGGTAGGGGGATGAGGGGCCACCGTTACATAACTCATTTAGGCTTGCTATATAGGCAATGAGCATAGGATGCAATCGTCGGTTGTAGTGTAAATTGGGCGACTTTTTCATGGGTATGTTTCTCAATAATTCCTCGCTTGAGTAAAGAGTGTATCGCTTGCAAGAATTCAGCATCAGACAAGGCTAACTCTGTGGGTTTGTGGAAAATATCCGGGGTTTCGTGACTGGCTAACCACTGGACTACCGTCATTTCTGAGGGAGATAAGCGTTGATAATAGTCTTGCAGGATGGGTTCTAGGTCGCCCAGGAAGGGGTTAGGATAGGAGAGGAAGCGATCGCAGCTACCGTTAAAGAACTCCTGGATCGTAGAGGCAACAATATTGAGCCAAGAAGGATTACCTCCGTAACGTTGAATCAATTCTTCCCATCGCTCCTCATCCCTGAGTTGGTGGTTGCTCAAGATTTCCCGTGCTGCTGCGCCTAAACTTCCCAGTTGCAAGCTGAGACAATGACTGTTTTCGCGCTCTAAGGTGGCGATTTCTGTGGGTTTTTCCCAGGAGAGGAGGAGGAAGCAACTGCCGTGGTGCGATCGCCCCATTTCTCTTAACAGCTTACCATAACTTTCCTGTCCCGGTAAATACGTCCCAGCCAACTCACCCGGAGCGAACAGTTCTTGGAAGTCATCGAGAATAATCAGGGAACGAGAAGAGCGCAAATAGTTGATGAGCTTTGCCGATTTCTGGCTTTCATCTTTGCCCATCAATTCTATCATATCAGTTTCCAGAGATTGGCGCTCTAGGCTATTCGTGCAGTTGCGCCAGATCGCATAGTCAAATCGATCTTTAACTGCTTCTACCAATGCTCTCGCAAGAGTCGTTTTACCGATGCGAGGTAAGCCCCAAATTGTGACAATCTTTATTTTTTCATCCAATACCCACTGTTTCAGAGTCGTTAGTTCACTTCTGCGATTATTTAGAGGATAGTATTCTGGCGCTTCTGCGAGATCGTGGCGCTGTTGTTGATTGATAGAGGGAGAATGTGAGCGTTCTTTTGTCAGTTCTCCAGAGGGCCAATTCTTTTCACAGATATTAATGTGATTTTGATTAAAACTTTTCTCAAAATTATTGATTCTAGAATGAGCAATAGAATAGCATTCCAATGTTGCGCGAAAATTTTTCTTATTAACCTTTTCCCCTAACTCTTCCGAAATCAACTTCCATAAACTTCCCGCCACTATTTTCACATTCGCTTCGCCACAGTGATAATCTTCCGCAATCTCCTTATATTTCTGATGCTTCCAAACCCCAGCTAACACCGCTCGTTGCAGACTACTTAAGCTTGTGCCTGTTTGAGCCAACATCAACTCATCGGCCCATGCCAGGATTGCTTCCACATCCATTAGTTATACCGATACCACTCCGTCGCTATCCTATCACTTTTTTAACCTATTACAACTTTTTTCACCAAATTTCAACTTTTTTGCTTTACAAATCATTAAAATGTTGTTCAAAGTTATAGACCAAATTTGTCTTTTTGTCAGTAGGCCAATCAAAACCAGTAACCTATACTGTAAAGAATGATTCTATAATTCAAGGGAGTCTGCAACTGCAACTCGTAGTCTTCAACAACAGCAGGAGCTAAATGAGCCATGAGTGAAAGCCTTGCCATTAATACGTCAATGACCTATGAAGCCAAGTTGGTCGGTAAAAAGGGCGATGATGATTTTCCCTGTAACGGAAAAATATCGAAAATCGAATTAAACAAAACTGTCAGTGCAATTTCCATAACTAAACTCGATCCTGGTGTGGGTCGCGGAGACGCTAAATATACTCAGAAAAATTCATCGACTGTCGGAGTTCACTACTGGCTCGACCTAGGCACAAAGTTGACTTATAACTTAAAAGTCTGGGTCAGCGATTAGTAACGAAACATTGACTGGGCAAGGGAGATCGCGTTTTCTCTTGCCAAAAGTAACCAGATAGATCGGATAGATATAAATAGGAGGCTGACATGGATTTTGAAGGGTTTGAGATTCATAAGATTTTCTCAGAACTTATTAAGGCAAAGAATCGAGGATTTACGTTTCTTTTAGTGGGTAGAACAGGAGTAGGAAAGTCTAGTATTGATTTACGGAAAGTAGATTGTTTGTGGTTTGTTACTCCTCTTCATGAAACAAGAGTACGTTCTGATGAAAAACGAGCGATTCGGCTTATTAGTGAATCATTCGGGTCTGGGATTTGGGGTTTATCTATTATTGTATTTACATTTGCAGGTTTTGTTGAACGCAATGATTTCCCAGAAAAGCTCAGAAAAAGAACTGAGTTAATTCGAGCAGAAATTGCTCAGTATATTCGAGAAGAAGTGGCTGAACTAATTCCTTCAGTAGCAGTTGATAATAAGAGCAAAACCACTCCTGATGGTGAATTCTGGTTAGGAGAATTGTATACAACAGTGTTTAAACGGATGAAGATGGATGCAATGTTGCCTTACCTGATGGTTACTATCGAGCGATTCAAACCTACTCCACGCAAATCTCCTGGAGGCACGATTCATGCTATGGGAGTCGATTCTGGGAAACCCGCTCAAAACACTAATGTAAATAATGAATCTGTTGAAAGTCCTCCCACAGGGTCAGATATTCCTCTGAACTCAAAGCAGGAACAAGCTATTGGAGATCGAATTGCAACAGCATTGAATATAGTAGGGACAGGAGCTGAGGTTCTATCTAAAGTAATAGATGCTGTAAAGAAAGCTGCCCCTTACGTGAAGGAGTTCGGAAGTCAAGTTGTTAATGTTGGCACAAAAATTATTTCTTTTGTGAGTAGATTGCGGGGGGGATAAATAAAGATCGTGCGCTCTGCTATGATTATAAGGAAAGTCATAAATTAACCCTCTAATGTCTCAGCTAATGACCTTTGAAGAAATGAAGCAGCATTATCAAGGGGAATGGTTACTGATTGCCTATAAAGACCTGGATGACCAGATGGAAGTCATAGAAGGGGAAGTGTTGGCTCGTTCTCCTAACCAGTCTGACATCTATGAAATGTTGGCTTCTATTCCTGAGCAACCCCTAGCTATTGAATATGTCGGGCAAATTCCTGAAGATGTGGCCTTTATTTTATGAGTTCTAGTAGAATCTTAAGTCAGCTTTGTTACAATAACTGGTAAAGCCGTTGATTGGGAGCGTGAACATGACTCAATTACTCGAAGAGGCGTTCCCGAAGGTATCGCGCAGCGAATCGCCCAGATAGTATAGTAGAATCTGAAATATGGATGTATATTTCGTACTCAATGGTATTACCTTTGTTTGGAACCAGGAAAAAGCAGCACTGAATCCTAGAAAGCATGATGGTATTACTTTTGAGCAAGCGGCTGAAGTGTTTTTTGATCCATTTCTAGTTGTCATTGATGCCAGCCGTAATGATGAAACAAGAGATGCTGTCATTGGGTTAGATACTCGATGGAATCTATTATTTGTCGTTCATATCGAACGTGAGGATAATACAATTCGGATGATTTCAGCACGTAAAGCGACTCGTCAGGAGCGAGAAATATATGAAAATTGAGCAATTAAAAAAACGGTTAGACAAAAATCGTCCCATGACTAGCGTAACCCTGAATATTCCTGAAGATGTGATAGAAGACTTAACGCGAATCGCGCCATTATTGGGATTTTCTGATTATCAATCCCTGATGCGTGCTTATATCGGACAGGGATTACGTCAAGACTTAGAGCGCTTCGAGAATGACATTCATGATGAAATGGATGACGATCTGCGACCTGAGTATGATTTGTCCCAGTTGACTGGAGGAGTTAAAGGCAAGTATGTAGATTGATCGCAAGTGTGGGAAAGTTATACCTGAATCAAGGTGGGTGTAAGGTGTCTTCTTAACTCAGGCATGACTGGATTAGGTTCTTACCCATTCCGATGCCTCTTCCTAGCGCATCACGCTATACAATATACGGTTAGCGTCCATAGAAGAGTAGAGGGGAGTGTTAACTACCGTGAGTATGATTGATAGTCAACGTCTTGAGGAAGGAAGGAGCGATCGCATCTTAGCATCGTTTCTAGAAGCCATGCTTCCCTCCTGGGACTCCTTCAACAGCACCATCTCAGACAACGACGAGATGTTCCTCATGGCTCTAGAGAATACCAACGGCGATCGCACCCAAGCCGCTATCCGCTATCATGGCAATGGACTCCGTATCTTCCAAGCCATCCAACAAATTATTACCCATCACTTCGGCAGTTGGGACAACCTCTCCACCTTCCTCGACTTTGCCGGAGGATATGGACGCTTTACCCGCTTTCTCAATCAAGTTCTCGCGGCTGAAAAGATTTGGATCTCCGATATCTATCCAGAAGCGGTACAATTTCAAATCGAACAATTCCAGGTTCAGGGTGTGCTATCTACTCTCACCCCCACGGAATACAAAATCAACCAAAGCTTTGAGTGTATTCTCGCCAGCTCCTTCTTCAGCCACATCCCCGAAAGTACCTTTATTCCTTGGCTGAAAACCCTCTACCAGCATCTCAATGAGGGAGGATTACTGATTTTTAGCACCCATGATGTTACCCTAGCGCCTAATCCCTTTTCCCTCTCAGCTTCGGGTTTTCACTTCATCCCCGAAAGCGAAAGTCGCACCCTAGATGCCTCCGTATACGGCACAACATATGTCAGCGAAGAGTTTATCCAACATGCCCTCTATCAAATTTTAGGCCCCAGTGCCACCTATCATCGCATCCCCAAAGGACTCGCTGACCATCAAGACCTGTATATTATTAGTAAAAATAGTAGCCCGGAGTGGTCAAATTTTACGTTTACCTATCCCCCCCAAGGGAGTCTGGAGAGTACGGCATTGAATTCTTCTGGAGATTGGGAATTTAAGGGGAAAGTCTGGAGTCTAAATTCTGTAGGGGCAGGTTTATCGACATCTGATGTGCAAAATCAATCGATTGCTAAACCTGCCCCGACACCTGCTAAATCGATTGAGTTGTGGGTGAATGATAGGATGATTCATCGCTGTGTTCCCCGTGGGGAAGGTTCTTGGGTGTGTCATCTGAACCATACTCAGGTGCAGCGCGACGATGTGGTGATGATTAAAGCGATAGGGGAAACAGGAAATTTAGAACGGATGCTAGTTTGTCAAACTTTGGAACAACTCGCAAGTTTAGAGTCGGGGCATTCATCGGGTAAAGGGTTGGCTGAGGGTATCTTTATTTTAGGAGGGATGCATCGCTCTGGAACTTCGCTTACTGCGTCGTTGCTGAATAATTTGGGGGTTCATTTGGGCGATCGCCTCGTCGCCACTACAATAGGTAACGATCGCGGTCATTTTGAAGATCTAGACTTCGTAGAATTCCACCAAAATGTCCTCCGTTCCCAAGGTCTAGAAATCGACGGCCTCACCCTAGAATCGGAAATGATCCTTGCATCACGCTACTATCAAAGTGCCAAACTGCTGCTTAAAGAGAAAACTAAACGCGCTCTGTGGGGATGGAAAGATCCCCGTACTACCCTATTTCTCAAGTTTTGGGCAGAATTACTCCCCTCAGCCTATTTGATTTTGGTCTATCGCTCTCCCTGGGAAGTGGTAGACTCCCTCTATCGTCGCGGTTCCGATGAAGTGGTGGCTGCTTACCCTGAAAAGGCGGTAGAGTTATGGTTGCACTACAACCGGCAGATGCTCGAATTCGCCCGAACCTATCCAGAACGGTGCTTCCTAGCGAATCTAGATGCTATTGTTGCCCATCCGACAGCCTGGATACAAGCCATTGAGGAAAAATGGCAGCTCTCTTTAGGAGCGCCCGATACCTCAGTGATTGAACCAGAATTGCTCCGACGGGATGTTTCCCAAACCTATAAACCCGCGCTCATTCAGGCCTTTTTCCCAGAAGCGATTAAGCTCTATAAAGAGTTGGAAACCCTAGCGGGTTCTTGGGGAAGTACGGACTCGATAATGCCTGCGGATCTCGATTTAGAGGCAGAATTGGCGAAAATTCAATCTTTAAGTCCCCAAGATTGGGCGTTTCGCAGTTGGCAGGATGTGGGGAGTGCCTCCAAGTATCAGAAACTGCTGAAAATTAAACAGAAAGAACTGGAGCAACAAGCCGAAGAGTTGCGACGGATGCGATCGCAGTATGAAGAATCAGAATACCACAAATCCCTGATTCAGAAGAAAATGCAGGAGCATAAGGCACTCTCAGCTCAGAGTCAGGCTCAAGCCGAACAGTACAAACATATGGCCTATCAACTGCGATCGCAACTCGAACAAGCCAATTATCATCTGGAACAAACTCAACAAGAGCTGAATCAATCCCACGCAGAAGCGGTTAACATCAACCAACAATTGATTAACACGAATGCTGAACTCGAACAAACCCATAAGCTCTCAGCCGACATTCAAGCTCAATTGAACGCCCAACTCCAAGATCTCAATAGTCAACTGCATCACCGTAACCTGGAATTAGCCGCGATTAAAGCGAATAAGGCTTGGCGCTTGCGGATGAAATGGGTACAACTGAAGAAAAATCTCGGATTGATTAAGGAGTAATTTAGTATTTTAGATTTTAGGAGTGCGTAGGGTAGCGTGTCTAAACAAGTAATGCGAGCATCTTGCTCGCTGCCTTCTTCTAGCGAGTAAGATGCTCGCACTACCGAGTAAGATGCTCGCACTAGCGAGTAAGATGCTCGCACTAGCGAGTAAGATGCTCGCACTACCGAGCAAGATGCTCGCACTAGCGAGCAAGATGCTCGCACTAGCGAGCAAGATGCTCGCACTTTACAGCGTTTTTCGATGTTATGAGGTACAGTAATCGAAATGTTCCTTGAGAGTGTTGTCCCATGAAAAGCCTGAAGAATGGGCACGCATAGCGTAAAAAATGGTTTTCCCTTCTGCCCATTACCCATTACCCATTACCCAT
>NZ_JAQPOK010000072.1 GCF_030068445.1 Roseofilum halophilum BLCC-M91
AATAAACTTAGTTTAGCGCACTTAACGCTAAATTGACAACGGAAAGAAATTAACATCACGGCGGTTAAAACCGCTCGTGTCGCATTTCATCCCCCACTTAAAAGATGGAGGCTTTCATGCTCCCGCTATTTTCCCGTAAGGTTCTAGGGTTGTTGACTTCTCAAGATTGCTCCTACTGAATTGAGATGTGTTGACTGCTTTGAGTAAAACTTGTAGATCGGATGAGGGGGTGAGTTCACCCCCTATTTTTTGGCTTTATAGCTTTATAATTGAGTAAATCCCATGGCAGCTAGTTCTTGGCGGAGTCTTTCGCCTTCTTTGGGATTGATGCCTTTATAAAGGGCGATCGCCTCTTTAAATGCCTTAAGGCTTTCGGGAACGTTACCCCCTTTGAGATAGGCAACCCCTAGGTTCTGATAGGCTTGGGCATATTGGGGATTGTATTGGATGGCTTGGCGATAGGCAGCGATCGCACTGTCGAGTTTTCCCAGAGTCTTAAATGCCATGCCTCGGTTAAAGTAACCCTGAGCAAAGGTGGGGTCAATTTCGATGGTTTTCTGGTACATTAACAGGGCATCGCCTAGGTTGCCTTGGGCTTGTAGCAAGTTGCCCAAGTTATTATAGGCTCCTAGTTTTAAGGGCAATAAAACCTCTAGGGCGATCGCCTGTCGATAATACTTGATGGCTTTGGCAAACTTTTGCAGACGACTGTATGCCAATGCCAAATGATAATAGAGTTCAAAGCGGACTAAATCGCTACTTTCCTGGCATAGGGCATGTTCTAAGACCTCAATTCCCTGTTTAACCTCTCCCATTTGGCTGTAGAGCGCTCCCAATTTGCTGCAAGTGTAGGGGTCTCCAGGATGGTCTCTTAAGTAGGTTTCCATGGCTAATTTCGCCCGCTCTGCCTTGTTTTGAGCGGCGATAATGCTCGGTTTATAGCCATAATGATCGATCGCAATTACCGGTAAGCTGGCAATTTTCCAATGGGGTTCATGCTTTAACAAGGCTTCAACTGAATCATCGATAATGGCATGATAGGGGCGGGTAAATTGCACTTGGGGATGATTGCGAAACAGCCTAGACACCAGTGAATAGGGAGATTGGGTGGCTCCAATTTCGTGGCGAATGAGGTTAATCACTAAATGATCTTCGGAGGTTATCGCCTGTTTCAGGGGATTAATTGCGCTGGGATTCAACTGTTCGTCGGCATCTAAGACTAAAATCCAATCTCCCTGTGCATATTTGAGGGACTCATTACGGGCGATCGCAAAATCATTACACCATTTAAAATATTCTACCTGTGCTACCCATTGTCTAGCAATCTCCACGGTGCGATCGCTCGATCCAGTATCTAAAACCACTATTTGATCGACCACATCTTTCACACTTTTCAGACAAGCGGGCAGATTTTGCTCTTCATTTTTAACAATAATGCACAGGCTTAACTTCATAATTAACAATTAACAATTAATAATGGGTAATCGGTAATTGGCTCTTCTCTCATTCTCCGCGCCCCCATGTCCCCGTGTCTCCATGTCTCCGCGTCTCCGCGTCCCCGCGTCCCCCCATTCCCCCATCCCCCCATCCTCTAAAAGATGGGGAGATGGAAACATTCAGGGACTCTCGACTTCTTCGCAGTCGCAAACCACGCTACTGAGAAAATCCTTGACAATGGCGATCGGCAACTCTAACTGTACCCCAATACGATCCACAAAGGCGATCGCATCATTAGCCACTTGTTGCACGCGCTGTCCATCGACATAGAGTCCTTCCGTAGGATATTTCTGCAAAAACTCTAACAAAGAAATCTGGCCATCATCACTAGCAGATAGGGTAACCGCAGAGCGCAGGGCTTGAATATTGGCTTTTCCCGACTTGGTACTAAACAAATAACCTAATTCAAACAACACATACTCTCCGGGTAACGAGTAAAACACTCGATCCACGAATAACAAGTTAATTCCCACGTTATAGGTTAACAACTCGCGCATCTGCTCCGGATCGGCATTGGCAGAATCCAGAATGAACCGAACGATCGCCGATTGTTCTCCCGTTTCCACAAACTCGGTCAAATCGGCCACAGGAACCGACCGAGAAACCGGGCCATACTTAAACACGACTCGTTCAGCACCCAGAGCTGCCGAACTTCCTAAACACAGACTCGCAGCCGTCGCGCACACTAGGGGACGGGCGCGAACCATCCACTGAGAAACCTGGTGTTGAATGGACTGTATAACTGTAGACATAAGCATTGAGTCTCAAAGGTAATCAACCGGATTTACTCAACGGTGGCGCTGAGACGAGAAAGGTTAGTGAAGCTGACGGACTCTAACACAATGGAGTCATCGGCTATATCTTTAATCACGATCGTGCCATCTTCAGAAACTTCCGCCGTATAGCTGCTGGGTTTGCAGGTATTGCTCGCCGGTGCAGCAGCAGAGAGTCCTTCCGTTGTGGGCAGATTACTCGATTCTTCGCATTCACAGACGATATCTTGAAGGAAGCGTTTGGCGACTTCTAAGGCGGGAATAATGCGCTCTACCAGAGCCTTAGCTTGCAGATAAACCGGTTCTAAATTGGTCAGATCGACAGTAATGGTGTCGATAGGATAGCGTTCGAGTAAGCCGATAATGGACAGCTCTCCATCATCTTCTACCGCTTCTAGGAGGGTATTTTTAACCGCTTCTAAGTCATCGCTACTGGCAGATGAGGCGATCGCCTCATCTAACTTCAGAACCACAAACTCCCCGGTAGAGGTATTGATCAAGTCTCGGAAAAAGTTTGGATTGACTTGAATCGATAAATTCAGAATATCTTGTACTCTTGAGGGCACTTGATCGGTATCGTCTAAGAAGCGCTGCAAATCTGAGGGAATCTCACCATTGCGAACAAATGCTCTCAATTCGCGCACCCCTAGGGTGACTTCCTCGGATTTATATTTGAAAATGATCGTATCAGCAGCCTGGGCAGTAGGAGCGAAACAGACCATACTGGCTGCACTCGCTGCGGTTCCCAACAAGGTAGCGATCGCTCCCTGGCGAAAACGATCTAGGGCATTGATGCTAACTCTATCCATCGCGTTCTCCTCAACAGATGTGACTCTATAATAAGCATGATTTGCTCTGGTTGAATCTAAATGCCTTAAAAAATTAAAAATTATGCCCGATCTCTGAGTTTTACCATCCTCTTCAAAACCGCGCACTTTTCAGGGAAGATAAGTAGAGGGGGTTTATGCCCTCCTGATGTGATCCAATCAACCGATAGATAAGTAACCCTATGAATTCAGTCCTCGCCCCTGAGCAGAACTCAACCCGTGAAATCCCCTTATCTCCTGTGCAGCAGAGCCGCCCTGTGTTTCCCTTTACTGCGATTGTGGGACAGGAAGAAATGAAACTAGCCCTGCTGCTTAATGTGATTGACCCGAAAATTGGGGGAGTGATGATTATGGGCGATCGCGGTACGGGTAAATCCACAACCATTCGCGCTTTAGCCGATTTATTACCGGAAATCGAAATCGTTGCCGATGACCCCTTTAACAGCGATCCCCACGATCAAGAACTGATGAGTGATGAAGTCAGACAACGGGCGAGCAACCAAGAAACCCTCCCCATTACGCGCCGCAAAGTGATGATGGTGGATCTGCCTCTGGGGGCAACCGAAGACCGGGTATGCGGAACCATTGATATTGAAAAGGCCCTCTCTGAAGGGGTGAAAGCCTTTGAACCGGGACTATTGGCTAAAGCCAACCGGGGAATTCTCTATGTGGATGAGGTTAACCTTCTTGATGACCATTTAGTGGATGTTTTGCTTGACTCTGCTGCGAGTGGCTGGAATACGGTAGAGCGGGAAGGGATTTCCATCCGTCACCCAGCCCGGTTTGTGTTAGTCGGTTCGGGAAACCCGGAAGAAGGGGAACTCAGACCCCAGTTATTAGACCGGTTTGGAATGCACGCCGAAATTCGCACCGTGAAAGAGCCAGATCTACGGGTGAAAATTGTGGAAGAGCGATCGACGTTTGATAGCAATCCCAAGGCGTTTTTACAACGCTCTCAAACGGAGCAAGAGGCTATACAACAAAGATTGGTACAAGCCAGAGAGCGTCTATCTTCTGTCAATATTGATTATGAATTACGGGTGCAAATTTCCCAAGTCTGTTCGGAATTAGATGTGGATGGTTTGCGCGGTGATATTGTCACTAACCGCGCTGCTAAAGCGTTGGCCGCTTTTGAAGGACGCACAGAGGTGACGGTAGAGGATATTCAACAAGTGGTTACCCTCTGTTTGCGCCACCGTCTGCGGAAAGATCCCCTAGAGTCGATTGATTCTGGTTACAAGGTGCAAAAGGTCTTTTGCCGCGTGTTTGGGTTAGCCGAACCGGAAGCTTAAAGGCAATGGGGAATAAGGAATGGGCGGTCATCCCCCCATCTCCCCATTCTATTCCCGGTCTTCCACCCAACTCGATCGCCAGGCAGCTTCTGCTTGGGCGATCGCATATTCTTTTTGTTTGCGCTGATAGTCTTGTTCCCTAGAGCGCAGGCGATCTTGTAAATGCCTGAGTTGATTGCGGTATCTCGTTACCCTCGGATCGCTAAACTCAATCTCCGATAAACGCAGCTTAACCACCATGATTTTCAGAGGGAGGGAAAAAGGCAAAAGGGCGATCGGATCGAGTTCATCGTCCTCGTCCTCCTCTTCATCCTCCTCTTCATCTTCATCTGGATCGTAGTCCCCCTTTTGCAAGCCAATAATCACTGGGGCTATGGCATCTTGATGTTGTTTGAGCAGCCGTTCCGGTAGTTCCATTTGCCCCTTAAAATCTCCTTGTCTCCTGGGATTGATAAAATTATCTGCTTCCAGGACTAAACTTAAGATATTGGGGACACTTGGAGCCAGAGTCTCTTGAGCGCCCATTGCCTGTTTTGCCAGCTCTAAGAGGGGTTGCGGTATGTCTTCGGTAAAAATTTGGGCCGCCCTCAACACTTGATTCGTTTCCTGGGAGAAGAAGTCTAACTGCTCGAATATTGCTATTTCCAAGTTTTCCTGCCATTGGGCCAGAGCTTGGGGGGTTTGGATCGCAGCCGGTTCTTCTTCGGACTCCAGAAGGCTCAACTCTGAGGATTGAGGTTTGGGATCTGCTTCGGCATCTTCTGGGTTGTCTTCCTCTTCTCTGTCTGAGGAAAGGGTTGGAGGTGCTTGTAGAGGTCTACTGACGATCGCCCTAATTTCCACTTCTGCTTGTTGAGCTAAATCTTTAATCGCTTTCTGTAACTGTTGTCGTTTGCTTAACGAGAGTTCCAGAAATTCTTGAGGATATCCTTTAGTACAGATATGATAACTCGCTAAAATCAACTGTTGGCGCACTGCCGGCCCCAAGTGTCGGGTATAATTGCTGTAGGCTTGATAAAATTCTTCTGCTAAAGAGGCGATCGCACTCTCCAACTCCTCGATCTCTCCTTCGATTCGCTTTATGGATCTAGCCATAATTATACATTTACTCTCAGCTTTTCTACGGGTTACCCCTTCATAGAGTAAAGGAGCGTAACCATCTACGCCCCTTATCCAGCGAGCAGTTAAGGTTGAGAGAAGCAACCCGCCTCCCTCAAACCCTTCATTGATTATTTACCGCTCACTTGTGCAGCCACTTCTTCCGCGAAGTTGCTCTCTTCTTTCTCGATGCCTTCACCCAAGACAAAGCGAGCAAAGCGGCGCACTTGAATATTCTCACCCAATGAGGCGATCGTCTCTGTCACCAATTCACCAACCGTCTTGGTTTGGTCTTTAATGTACGATTGATCCAGTAAGGTTAATTCCTTCAGACGTTTTTCAATCCGTCCAGCCACGATTTTTTCCTTAATGTTATCGGGTTTTTTGGCTAAATCCTCCCGTCCCATTTCAATCGATTTTTCTTTCTCGACAATCTCTGCCGGAATATCCTCTATGCTGACATACTCAACATTCGGATAAGCAGCGATTTGCATGGCAATATCGCGAACCAGGGTTTGGAATGCTTCTCCACGAGCCACAAAATCGGTTTCACAGTTCACTTCCACCAGAACCCCAATCCGACTACCGGTATGGATATAACTATCGATTAAACCCTCAGCCGCCACACGAGAGGACTTTTTACCTGCGGAGGCAATCCCCTTTTTACGCAGCCATTCTGAGGCTTTTTCCAGGTCGCCATCGGTTTCTTGGAGCGCTTTTTTGCAATCCATCATGCCAGCGCCCGTCTTTTCCCGTAGCTCTTTAACCAGTTTTGCTGAAATTTCTGCCATGTTAATTCAGATTCTTGATTACATCAAAGTGCTTACGCACGGCTGATTACTCTTTCATGATAAGCCTGATAAGGCGATCGGCGATCTTCTAGTCTTCCTTACTCTCCCCTTCACCTTCCTCTTCATCCTCATCCTCATCAAAGTCTTCATCATCAAAGTCTTCCTCTGCATCCGGATAATCATCCTGATCCTCTACATAGACTTCGCCATGGTGACCTTCATAGATGGCATCTGCCAGTTTACCCACAATCAACTTAATCGAGCGAATGGCATCATCATTAGCAGGAATAGGATAATCAACCGTATCCGGGTCACAGTTCGTATCCAGCAGAGCCACAATTGGAATATTGAGTTTCAAACATTCCTGAACCGCGTTATACTCCCGCCGTTGGTCAATCACCACTACAATATCAGGAACTTTACGCATCGTCTTGATGCCGCCGAGGTATTTTTGCAGTTTACCCATTTCCCGACGCAATACAGACGCTTCCTTTTTCGGGCGCAAATCTAAAGAACCACTATTTTCCAGGCGTTCGAGTTCTTTTAACCGTTCTACCCGGTTTTTAATCGTGGCCCAGTTTGTCAGCATTCCCCCTAACCAGCGCTGATTGATATAGTAAGCGCCGCAGCGAGAGGCTTCTTGGGCAATAATTCCGGCCGCTTGCCGTTTGGTTCCCACAAACAAAACTTTTCTGCCTTGCTCAGACATGGTACGCATGTACTGATAGGCTTGTTCAATTTTCTGAGCGGTTTGTACCAGATCGATAATATGTACACCGTTGCGGGAGGTGTAGATGTACTGAGACATCTTCGGATTCCAGCGACGGGTTTGGTGTCCGAAATGAACTCCAGATTCTAATAACTGTGCAAGTGAAACAACGGGCATAGGGTTTATTTCTCCTTTCGGGTTTATCCTCCATCTAGGTAGATTGATTTCCAGCACGGAAACACCCGAACCTCCTAGATGTGCGTGTTTAGACAACCTTACTATTAAAGCACAATTTGGATGCGTTTGCCACAAAAATGTCCAATTGTTTCATGGGGAGGGAATAATGCACATCACTTTAACAGGTGACCCATCAGTGGGGTGCAGAAAACGCCTGAAAGAGTTTTCCGCACCAACTAACGGGTTTTATTTTACGTCAGAACTTGTGCGCGTACAGTACCTCCATCACGTCACAGACATAGATGATGCCCGAATAATCCTCGAAAAACTGCTCTGCAATCTCATCGGAAATCTTCGCCGCCATCTCCCGATTGGGGGTGAGTACCTCGAATTTTACATTCGCGTAAGTGTCTCCAACGGTGGGTTGTCCCGACGATCGCACGCCGCGACTGCCTTTACCGCCAGCCGGCACCACCGTATAACCGGTAGCCCCGGCTGCGTCGATGATCTTGCCGACCTTGTTGAGCAGTACCTTTTCCGTGACGATAACGAGCTTGCTGGCTTTCTGAGTCATAGAGGTTACCTCTTAATGGGTTCTGCGATCGCAATTCAAGACTCTATGGTTGTGCCTTGAATCATAATTTTTTAGTTTATGCCAAACTCCTACCCTCTGTTGAAAAAGATTGACTCAGATTAGCGGAAGAATTATATAAAAAAAACTTATGGTTTTGGCGTTATGACCGCCATTCAGGATCAAAACGATGTGGGTCAGGGGGTTAGTCAATTAACATTCACTAGAAGTGTAGATCGCCAAACAAAAGAAAAACTTATCAGTTGAATTTGACATTGCGTTGGAAATCCATGTGACAGAGTGCAAAAATCTGTCCATTTTAGGATAGACTTAAGTACATAAAATTCAAATCTTAATAGATTGGAATCTATGGAATGTGATGCAAAACAGCTATAACCTTCCAGCCTAGTTCAGAGATCGGGTATCTCTGAACACCCTGTCAACAGGTTCTCATCTAGCACCTGTGCTGTAGGGGTGAAGCCCTTCACCTTTACTTTATTGAAGCTCACTTAATCACAATAATCAACCCTCGTAGAAGAGGTGGAAGGAGGTATTCATGGATTTTTTATCCAATTTCTTTACGCTTTTCCTGGGGAAATTGCAGTCCCCGACACTCGGCTTTCTAATTGGTGGTATGGTCGTTGCCGCCGTCAATAGCCGACTGCAAATTCCAGATGCGATCTATAAGTTCATTGTCTTCATGCTGCTCATCAAAGTCGGATTGAGCGGCGGTATTGCCATCCGCAATGCCAATCTGGTAGAGATGCTATTGCCCGCAGCGTTCGCCGTGATTCTAGGTATCCTGATCGTGTTCATCGGGCGCTACACCTTAGCCCTACTGCCGAACGTTAAAGTCGTGGATGCCATTGCGACTGCGGGGTTGTTCGGTGCTGTAAGTGGATCTACCCTCGCTGCTGGTATAACGATCGTCGAATCAGAAGGCATGGCCTACGAACCTTGGGCCGCTGCACTCTATCCCTTCATGGACATCCCAGCGCTCGTAACGGCGATCGTCTTGGCCAGCATTTATGTTAGCAAGCAGAAGCAGCGCCAGGCCGAAGAGGAACAGCGCAGCAAACAGGAGTATCTCGGCGAGCAAGAGTATGGCAGCGAGCAGGGCGGTACAGCAGTCATCAGCAAGCCGCGAGGTAGTGCAAACCACCGGGTTCGGATCTGGCCCATTATCCAGGAAAGCCTCCAGGGTTCTGCCCTATCAGCACTGCTGCTCGGTCTTGCTCTAGGCCTGCTAACCCGGCCCGAAAGTGTTTATGAGAGCTTCTTCAATCCCGGCTTTCGCGGCCTGCTTTCGATCCTGATGCTGGTCATGGGTATGGAGGCCACGGCAAGGATCGGTGAGCTTCGCAAGGTAGGCCAGTGGTACGCTCTATATGCCTTTATTGCACCTCTGCTCCATGGGTTCATCGCCTTCGGTCTCGGCTGGATTGCCCACGTCGCAACAGGATTCAGCCTTGGCGGTGTTGTACTCCTGGCTGTCATTGCCGCCTCCAGTTCAGACATCTCAGGGCCGCCTACTTTACGAGCTGGTATTCCGTCGGCCAATCCCTCCGCGTACATCGGCTCGTCCACAGCCGTCGGCACGCCAGTGGCACTGGCTTTGGGAATCCCGCTCTTCCTCAGCCTTGCCCAAGCGCTGGGTGGTTGAATTCCAAACGTGGTCTGCCGGCACTTCTGCCCGGCGACCAACGCGGCGGCTATAATGCCGAATCTAGACCGCTTCTCCACTTTCACTTTTTACCTTTAATTAAAGATGGAACCCTTATCATCAAACCCTTCTCCTCGCTCGTTCAGTTGGTTTAATGGAGACCGCGTCGTTCGTGTTCTCGAACTGGTGCAGGACTTAATTGTGATTTCGTTGTGCATTGGCCTGTTTAGCTTCATGGTCATGCAATTACGAGAGATGTTTCTATCCCTATTGCCTCCTTTGAACTTTCCTCGGGTCACTGCTGATATCTTGTTCTTGCTCATTCTGGTGGAATTGTTTCGATTGCTGATTATTTATTTAAAGGAGCATCGAGTTTCCATTGGAGTTGCCGTGGAGGTCTCTATCGTCTCTGTACTGCGGGAAATTATTGTCCGAGGGATTTTGGAAACTCCGTGGGTGCAGGTTATGGCGGCCTGCTCTTTTCTGATCGTGCTGGGAGGCTTATTAGTCGTCCGTGCTTGGATTCCGCCGACCTTTGATGGCGTTGACCCAGAGCAGCAGGTGTCCCGCCGTCACCAGATACGCTTTAGTCAATCATCGGCTGAAAGGGACGGCAAACTGGATGCTAAATCCTTATCTTTGAAGTAAGCCAGCTTTGATCCTGCCTGCATTCATTCACCCTAATCGATCGCAAACCAAAACCATTATGTCTGGGCCAATGACTTCTTCGCTGGTGTCAACGTCCCGCCGGTACAAAAAAAAACACAGCTACTTAAAAAGCCGGGGTCATGCCCCGGCTTTTTAGTTTGATCGGCTGGGTTTTAAGCTTAGGGGTACAGAAAACTCCTGAATTTCCTTCTACTATTCGATTTTTTAAGGTAGTATGCAGATACAATAATCAAAAGTATCAGAAAATCTTATTCTATACATAGATTAAACACTAAGTATAGATAGAAAGATTAAACCTTATTAGCTGTATATTAATATACAGTTTTTTTACTACCAAGGAAAACCGGTTCAAAAATGAAAGTCTTTAACCGAATCAATTTAAATAACTTAAAGGGGGATATCTTTGGCGGTCTCACCGCCACCGTAATTGCCCTTCCGATGGCCCTGGCCTTCGGGGTTGCCTCTGGTGCAGGGGCCCAAGCTGGACTCTATGGTGCAGTTTTGGTCGGCTTATTTGCCGCCCTCTTTGGGGGAACGCCAACCCTGATTTCTGAACCCACTGGGCCGATGACGGTGATTATGACCGCCGTGATTGCCAGCCTAGTCGGTTCCTACGGTCAAGAGCAAGGTCTAGCCATGGCCTTTACCGTGGTGATGATGGCTGGGGTATTTCAGATTTTATTTGGAGTCTTGAGGTTAGGGAAGTATGTCACCCTCATGCCTTACACGGTAATCTCTGGGTTCATGTCCGGGATTGGTTTAATCATGATCATCCTGCAATTGGGGCCCTTTCTAGGTCAGGCCAGTCCCAAAGGCGGTGTGATTGGAACGATTACCTCCCTACCCGATCTATTCGCGAATATTCAACCGACCGAATTAATTTTAGCCTCAATCACTGTGGCGATTCTGTTCTTAACGCCCTCGAAAGTTAAGCGTTTAGTGCCTCCCCAACTGATTGCCTTAGTTGTAGGAACGATTATCTCGGTGACTCTGTTCGGAAATGCTGATTTACGGCGGATTGGTGAAATTCCTGGCGGTTTGCCTAGCATCCAATTACCGATTTTCAGTGTTGGAGCGATGAGAATCATGGTGGTTGATGCTCTCGTTCTAGCGATGCTCGGATGTATTGATGCGCTGTTAACGTCTGTGGTGGCTGATAGTTTAACCCGTACCCAACATAATTCTAATAAGGAGTTAATTGGTCAAGGTTTGGGGAATATCATGTCTGGTTTATTCGGCGGTATTGCCGGTGCTGGGGCAACCATGGGAACGGTGATTAATATCCAAACGGGAGGACGCACGGCTCTCTCTGGTGTCGTTCGGGCGGTGGCTTTACTCTGTGTGGTTCTGTTTGCCGGTGGATTAACTCAAAGTATTCCCTTGGCAGTGTTGGCAGGGATTGCGCTGAAAGTGGGTATTGATATTATTGACTGGGGCTTCTTGAAACAAGCTCATAAGGTTTCTTTGAAAGGGGCCTTGATTATGTACGGTGTGATTGGGTTAACGGTATTTGTAGATTTGATTACAGCCGTTGGGGTTGGGGTGTTTATTGCGAATATCTTGACCATTGACCGTCTCAGTGAACTTCAGTCCAATGATGTGAAGACGATTACGGATGCTGATGATGCGATCTTGCTTAATGATGAAGAGAAAGAACTGCTCGATCGCGCCAATAACCGAGTGTTGCTGTTCCACTTAAGCGGGCCGATGATTTTCGGGGTGGCTAAGGCGATTTCTCGCGAGCATACGGCGATGGAAGACCATGATGTTCTGATTGTGGATTTGACGGATGTGCCGGTGATGGGGGTTACGTCTTCTTTAGCGATTCAAAATGCGATTCAAGATGCTCTTGATGAAGGTCGTCAGGTGATGATTGTCGGTGCTTCTGGTAAAGTGGAACGGCGGTTAGAAAAGTTGGGTGTATTGGCGGCGTTACCTCCGAATCACCTGTTTGTAGACCGCACGGAAGCGTTGCGTCAGGCGATCGCATTACTCAACCCTGACCCATCTGACACATATGAGTCTCCAAGCGATAGCGCTTCGGGTATTGCGTCTTCCCCTGATTTATCCCGTCCTTCGTTGAACAATTGAACTCAAGTTCTCTTTGTGTTGATTAACCTGGCATCTTTGATGTCAGGTTAATTGACGTTTCCAAGCTAACGTTAACCCGTCGCCAATGGGGACTAAAGTTAACTCAATGCGCTCATCTTTTTTGAGCGTTTGATTAAAGTCTCGAATGGCTTGGGTGCGCGGATCGTTGACTTGGGGATCGGCGACTTGTCCGAACCATAAGACGTTATCAATGGCAATGATGCCTCCTGGACGCACCAAGGTTAAGGCTTTTTCGTAGTAGTTCAGATAATTGCGTTTGTCGGCATCAATAAAGGCAAAATCAAATGTATTGTCTTCCCCGTTGGCGATCAGTCGATCCAGGGTGTCTAAGGCGGGGGCAATGCGTAAGTCAATGCGATCGCCCACCCCTGCCTTTTGCCAATA
This sequence comes from Roseofilum halophilum BLCC-M91, assembly GCF_030068445.1. Taxonomy (GTDB): domain Bacteria; phylum Cyanobacteriota; class Cyanobacteriia; order Cyanobacteriales; family Desertifilaceae; genus Roseofilum; species Roseofilum halophilum. The sequence continues at coordinate 12,564 of NZ_JAQPOK010000072.1, forward strand.
GCGACGCGCTACATCGGTTACCTGTGCATCCACATCACAAGCCACGATCCGACCCTCTGGAGGCAAGGCTAAGGCCACCACTAAGCTACTATACCCCGTAAATACCCCAATCTCTAAGGTTTTTTTCGCCCCCATCAACCGCACCAGAAACGCCATAAACTGGCCTTGTTCCGGGGAAATTTGCATCCCTCCCCTAGGATTTTGAGCCGTTTCTGCTCGCAGTTGGGCTAAAATTTTGGGTTCTCTCAGGGATACCTGTTGTAGATAATAATACAGTTCAGGGGTGAGATTTAAGGTTTGTAGGGACATAATATAGCGCTTTGCACGGTAATCGGTAATGGGTAATCGGTAATGGGAACAACGATTTTTCAGGATTTGATTCGGCAAACAGCAAGGTTACAGGGGCGATCGCCTTTCTGTGCGCTACGGAAAACAACAAAATTGCCGCAGTTTAGCTGATTCTACCACTGACATGAGAATATCTGTGGCTACGGGTTTAACTAAGTATCCATCCACCCCTAGATGGTGTTCTCGATCAAACCAACTGGGAGCATGACAATCCGTGAGGGCAACAATGGTTACACCACATTTTTGAGCCTGCTCTCGCAATTGATGGACAAAATCTGCCGACCATTGATGACAATTGCCTGATAAAATCACTAAACACGGAAGGGTCTGACCCGATAGAGTCACTGCCTGTTCTGGTGACTTGGCGATCGCTACTTGACAGGGCACATGGTTAAGTAGCGATTGCAAGAGGTTAAGATCGTCTAACTCTTGCCCTAAGAGTAAAACATTATTTTTTAAAGTTTCCATATTCCCGTTAAACCAAGTTACTGGTGGCTCAAGAGCTACAAATGGTTTATGCTCCCTTGAGACAGATAGGTTATTAATCTTCTAGTCCTATCATTTCAGACAATATGCCTCGATCCCCAATAATTTCCAGTTTTTTTCGGTTTTACAGACTTAAAGCTTAAATTATAAACATTTATAAGATACCGATAAGAGAATAACTCACAAAAACTCTAAGTTTTATAAAGAATTGGATCGAGGTTTGAAACAGTTCTATAAGCTATTCCCTATTCCCCAGCGCGTCGCGCTATATGCGTTTTGCCAATCGTAATTTTGCCGATCGCGCACGGGGATTGTTTTGGATTTCTTCTGCTTGAGGAATAATCGGTTTTTTCGTCAAAACGGTAAGCTGTGGGGAATCTTTGAAGTAATGTTTGACACAACGATCTTCTAAGGAGTGAAAACTAATCACCCCTAAAATGCCCCCCGGTTTTAACCAGTTTGAAGCCCGTTCTAGGAACTGGGGCAAAACGGTTAACTCTCCATTGACTGCAATCCGCAGAGCTTGAAACACCCGTGTTGCGGGATGAATTCGCCCATGACGAGCGCGAGGGGGATAACAGGAGGCGATCGCCTGGGCCAACTCAGTGGTCGTGTTAAAGGGACGCTTGGCCACAATAGAGCGAGCAATGCGTCGGGATAAACGCTCCTCACCATACTGATAAAAGATATCCGCCAATTCCTTCTCCTCCCCATGATTAATCAAATCACCAGCCGTCAGAGATTGGTCTTGATTCATCCGCATATCTAAGGGCGCAGTATGGCGAAAACTAAACCCCCGTTCCGGGATATCAAATTGGGCCGAACTGACTCCTAAATCGGCGATAATGCCATCAAAGTGTTCCGCTTCGCCAGGATAATCAACAAAATTGCCCTGCCAGAAGGTTAGGCGATCGCCATACTCCGATAAAGTACATTGAGCCGCCTCCAGTGCTTGCCTATCTTGGTCAATTGCCGTTACCGAGATCTGCGGACTTTGGGCAAACAGCAACAAGGTATGGCCGCCCCCTCCCACCGTCGCATCCAGATACTTGCCCCCTGGACGCACTTCGAGACCTTGGATTAACTCCGACCCTAAAACGGGAATATGTACAAACTCTGTCACAGGCTGGTAATGGGTAATTGCTAATGGGTAATTGCTAATGGGTAATGGTTTATTCCCCCACTCCCTATTCCCTAATCTAAAACTCTCCGGCTCCCCAACCGTCTACTTCCTGAGCCGCACGGATCACAAATGCTGATAAATTCTCGACTTCTTCCGACTCCATCCACTCCGGACTGACTTCACGACAGGCATATTTTTGATATCCCTGCTGTTGTTTTAAGGGGGCGCGTAAAAAACCGACCATATTACTAATGTTATCTAGGGGAGGGCTGGCATTATGCAGAGACTCCAAAGACAAGGACTCATATTCACTGAGCAGGGTTGTGCCACCCAAATGGCAATTTTCACAATTTTTATTAAACAGGGTTTTACCTTCCGATAACTGATCCGGGGTCACGGTTTGCGTATTACCTTCCGTATCTAAGGGAACCTCTACCGGTTCCAAAGCTTTCAGGAAACGGATCACATACCGATCCGATGCCAAGGCAGATGGAGTAGCCAGAGTCCAGAGGAAAGCGATCGTTAAGGCGATCGCCACCACCGGACGTACCCAAGCCCTCCATCGTTGAACACTCTGAGTCACACAGAAGCTTAAACCAGATTTGAATCGAGGGAAATTAATCATGAACTTTACATCAATAAACATTAACAGCAGCAGTACCTAAGACTGCTGCTAACCTGGAAAAAGAGCCACTCCTACCCCCAGGAGATCCCCAAGAGTAGGAGCGCAATCCTTGAGAATTAACGAGTATTTTTACCCGCTCCCCACTGATTCGGACGCACATTCATTTCTACCAGAATATAGGAGCCGATCGCTTCTAAATCCTCATCACTGAGGTTTCTCATTTCTGGGAAAATATCCGCACTCCGGGTACTCGGATGGAGTTCATAGATTTCAATCTCTCCATCATAGGTCGTGGGATTCTGCATATAATCGACTAAAGCCCCTAGATTATCACGGGGGGGTTCTGCCCCAGCCATAGCCTCAATACCCAAGCCCACATTCGGGTTGGTTTTAGTCATCCCTGTTCCATGACACTGGGAGCAGGTATCGACAAACAATCTCTTCCCTAACACATACTCTTCTTGAGTAATTGTGGTCGTTTCACCCGATTCATTAATGGGAATGGTGCGGTTCTGTTCGGAAATATTGGCAGCCGTCGCACTCCCGACAACAACGTTCAGAGCCAGAAATACAGTGGCTAATATCAGCACAATGTATCGTTTCAGCATGGTTCTCCCTCAAAGACTATGACATTTTGTTATTGGAATTTTCAACACCTTGGCCGACCCTAGCCCAATTGTCGGTACAATACCCACTGGACTTGAGATCGTAACCTTCTATGTTGATCTTCATTATGAATATCATGCCACTGTGGGGTCTTTAGACCAACTCTCAGATGAGATTTTCATTGAAGTTCAACCAAAATGGGGTTACGCATAGTCCCAGTCTTTTGTCAAGATTCGTCCCATGGATAAACGCCAACTTCGTAAACAGTTACTCCAGGCTCGCGAGTCCCTGTCTGTGGAAGACTCGAAAGCGAAAAGCGATCGCCTGTGCCAGAATCTCAAAGAGGCTCCCCTGTTTCAGCAAGCCCAAACCATTCTCGCCTATTGGAGTCATCGCCGAGAGCCGGATCTGAGTGCGTTGTGGGCAGAACGGGAGGTTTGGGGATTGCCTCGAACCGTGGGTAAATCTCTTTCCTGGCATATCTGGAAGCCTTCAGAACCCCTGCAAACGGGAAAATATGGCATTTTTGAACCTCACCCCGATGCACCGGTTTTAAGGCCCCAGGATGTGGATTTAATTTTGGTTCCGGCGGTGGGATGCGATCGCCAAGGATATCGTTTAGGCTATGGGGGTGGATATTATGACCGCTTGCTCAGTAAGGCAGATTGGAGGAAGATTCCAACAATTGGTATTATCTTTGACTTTGCTTGGGTGGAGCAACTGCCAGTAGAGGACTGGGATATCCCCTTAACGGCTATTTGTAGCGATCGCCAGGTTAGGCTGATAGATCAATGGAGAGTTTAAGGTAAACAAGTTTATGACCCCAAAACGCATTGCGGAAATTCTACGTCAAGGAAACCCAGACGATCGCCTGACGATCCAAGGATGGGTACGCACGAAACGGGAACTGAAAGGGTTTTCGTTTATGGAAGTCAATGATGGTTCCTGTTTAGCTTCTTTGCAAGTGGTTCTGGATCGGGAAATGCCCCAGTATGAACAAGTGCTGAAGTCCTTGAATACCGGTGCATCGGTGGAAGTGGAGGGAGTTTTGGTCGCTTCTCCAGCCAAGGGACAACGGGTGGAGTTAAAAGCAGAAAAAGTGGTGGTGTATGGGGAAGCAGATGAGAATTATCCCTTGCAGAAAAAGCGTCATTCATTTGAGTTTTTACGAACCATTGCCCATTGGCGATCGCGCACCAATACGTTAGGGGCAGTTTTCCGCGTCCGCAATGCCTGTTCAGCCGCCGTTCACGAATTTTTTCAACAACGGGGCTTTTTGTGGGTTCACACCCCCATTATCACCGGGAATGATTGCGAAGGAGCGGGTGAGTTATTGGCAGTGACGAGCTTGGATCTACAAAATGTCCCCCGCACAAAAGAGCAAGCGGTGGACTATTCCCAAGACTTTTTTGGCAAACCCGCTTATCTCACCGTGAGCGGACAACTCGAAGCGGAAGTCATGGCCATGGCCTTTGGTAATGTTTATACCTTTGGCCCCACATTTCGAGCGGAAAACTCGAATACCTCCCGCCATTTAGCCGAGTTTTGGATGATTGAACCGGAAATGGCGTTTTGCGATTTAGAGGGCAATATGGATTTAGCCGAGCAGTTTTTGCAGTTTGTGTTTAAGTCGGTGTTGGAGAAGTGCCCGGAGGATATGGAGTTTTTCAACAAACGGATTAATGACACGGTATTAGCGACAGCCGATAATATTATTAACAATCAGTTTGAACGGGTCACGTATACAGAGGCGATCGCCCTTTTAGAAAAAGCCCCCGATAAATTTGAGTTTCCCGTAGAATGGGGGTTAGACCTGCAATCAGAACACGAGCGCTATTTAGCCGAGAAGTTATTCAAAAAACCGGTGATTGTCACCGATTATCCCCTAGAGATTAAAGCCTTCTATATGCGCGTCGGGGATGATGGAAAAACCGTCCGCGCAATGGATGTCCTCGCGCCCAATATCGGCGAAATTATCGGCGGTTCCCAACGGGAAGAGCGCTTAGATATCCTGGAAAATCGGATGCAATCCCATGGCATTAACCCAGAGGAGTTATGGTGGTATTTAGATTTGCGGCGCTTTGGAAGTGTTCCCCATGCCGGTTTTGGGTTAGGCTTTGAACGGTTGGTGCAATTTATGACCGGAATGGGGAACATTCGCGATGTGATTCCCTTCCCCCGCGCTCCCCTGAGTTTAGACTTTTAAGCCGAGATCTTGCCCTCTCCCTATACAGCACTTTTCTTTGAACAACATCATGATTTAGAAATCCCTTGACGTAAGCCAACGGCAATTTTACTATGTTGTTCGATCTGAGTCATCACTTGTTTAGCCCGTTCAATCACTACCTTGGGTAAACCAGCTAATCGTCCGGCTTCAATGCCATAGGATTTATCCGCGCCACCGGGTTGAACTTGGTGCAAAAAGATGATTTTATCGGGCATTTCTTTGACCGTGACTTGGTAATTAGCCACATTATCTAAAATTGAGGCTAATTCATTGAGTTCATGGTAATGGGTGGCAAAAATGGTTCGTGCTTTGATTTCTGTGGCTAAGTATTCGGCTACAGCCCAAGCAATAGATAAACCGTCAAAAGTGGCAGTTCCGCGACCAATTTCATCTAATAAAACTAAGGAATGAGAAGTGCCATGATTGAGAATATTGGCGGTTTCATTCATTTCTACCATGAATGTAGATTGACCGGTGGCTAAATCATCTACTGCACCGACACGGGTAAAGATGCGATCGCAAAGTCCCAATGTCGCCGATGTTGCCGGGACAAAACTCCCGATTTGCGCCATCAGTTGAATTAACCCCACCTGCCGCAGATAGCAGCTTTTTCCACTAGCATTGGGCCCCGTTAAAATTACTAGATCTGTAGATTCTTTTTTATCATTTTTGGCTAAACTTGTGGAATTAGGCACAAAAAATGGCCGTCCTAAAGTCTGCTCAACCACCGGATGTCGGCCTTCCCGGATGATAATTTCTCTACCTTCGGTTAAGGTGGGACGACAGTATCCTTGAACGACTGCAACTTGTGCTAATCCAGATAACCCATCGATCGCCGCAACTGCGCGGGAAACACTGCGAATTAACTCCGTTTGTTCCCCCACTTCAGTTCGCAATTGCACAAATAACTCATATTCCAATTGGTTTAAATCTTCTCGTGCGCTCAGAATTCTGGCTTCCCGTTCTTTCAGTTCTTGGGTAATATACCGTTCTTCATTAACTAAGGTTTGTTTGCGGGTATAGTCTTCCGGAACTCGATCGGCTTTAGAGCGAGCAATACTGATGTAATATCCAAAGGTTTTGTTATACCCGACTTTCAGGTTAGAAATGCCCGTTCTTTCCCGTTCGCGGGTTTCTAAAGAGGCTAACCATTCTTGATCCTCTTGCGCTTCCGATCGCATATCATCTAAGTCCCCATTCACCCCCGCTTGAATCAAACCCCCTTCTTTCAACTGCTGTGGGGGATTTTCTACTAAATAGGCTTTAATTTTATGGGCTAATTGTTCTAATTCCGGTGGCACAGTTTGCAGCGCCCTCAGAAACGGCGATCGCCCCTGACTGGCTAACTGGGCAAGGTGGGGTAACTGGGCTAAAGATGCTGCCAAAGAGATCAGATCCTTAGCATTAGCGCTTCCCGATCCCGCTTTCCCGGTGAGCCGTTCCAGATCGGCAATTTGGCGTAAATTTTGCCGAATTGAGTCCCTTAATTCCGTATCCTGGACTAATTCGGCGATCGTGTCCTGTCGCGCTTCAATCCCTTTCACCTTCAGCAACGGCTGCAAGATCCAGCGACGCAGGGCACGCCCTCCCATGGCAGTTAAGGTGCGATCGATGGCACATAACAGGGAACCATTGAAGGTGCGATCGCGCACAGTTTCCGTAATTTCTAAGTTGCGGCGACTTTGATGGTCTAAAATCAGGAAATCCTGGGTGGAATAACTGCGCAATAATTGCAGGGTGACAGCATTTTGCTTCTGTGTCTCCTCCACATATTCTAAGAGTCCCCCCGCAGCGCGAACCCCCAAAGGAATGCGATCGCATCCCATCCCCTCCAAGGATCTGACCTTGAACTTACTCAGCAGGCGATCGGTTGCCTCTTGCAGGCTAAAGACAACCTGCGATCGCCAAGAATAGCAAAAACAATCCGGTAACCCCTCCGGAAGGCGATCGGACTTTTCCCCAGGGCGCAACATTTTGCCCAGATCCGGCGCATCCGTCGGCATCAAAATCTCCGAAGGTTGCAAGCGCATTAATTCCTGATGCAAATGCTCCAAACCCCTCGCTTGAGTCGTAAAAAACTCCCCCGTAGAAATATCCGCATAGGCTAATCCCCAGTAGTCTTTAGCCAGCACCACTGCCGCTAAAAAATTATTCTGACGAGCGCTTAACATCGACTCATCCGTGAGGGTTCCAGGGGTCAAAATTTTCGTAATCTCCCGCGTCACCATCCGCTTTTCCGCCTGCGCGACTGCCGCATCTTCCGTCTGATCGCAGACTACAACCGGATAGCCTTTTTCCACCAATTGGGGACAATATCGTTCCAGGGCATGATGGGGAACCCCTGTCATCGGCACTCGCCCAATTTCTTTACCCCCATCCCGACTCGTAAGCGCCAATTCTAACTGTACCGACAGGGTAACCGCATCCTGAAAAAAGCATTCAAAAAAATCACCCACTCGGTAGAGCAACAGGGCATGGGGATATTGTTCCTTCACCTGCACATAATGCTGAAGCATGGGCGTGAGTTTCTTGTGATCCAACTCTCGATAATCAGCATTAGGAATATTGAAGTCTTCCGAACCAGTAGCAGAATAACTCACAGGCGCTGGTCATGGGTAATGGGCAATAAAATATTATAACAGAAGCAAGATTAGGGAAAAATGAGTTAAATTCTTACTCATTATATCAAGTCCGATTGTTCATGTCCGCGAAGCGGAAATACCATGATTAAAAATTTAGGGAGCGAGACGCTCCCACTCCAGTAATATCAAGGGATTAGAGGAGTGCGGGCATCTTGCCCGCTTCTTCACCCTTTATCCGGAC
>NZ_JAQPOK010000073.1 GCF_030068445.1 Roseofilum halophilum BLCC-M91
AATCGGTAGTTAAATGCTCTTTCCATGTGGGATTCAAAGGAGTTCTCACATTGTAGCACCTAAGATGTAATTGTGGTAGCCTATGGTTAGTAAAGCCGCCCTGGAAGGGCGGGGTTTCAGACCCAATTTTTCTGATGAAACTTTTAGTCAGTAATGATGATGGCATCTTTGCCCAAGGTATTCGCGCCTTAGCCAATACCTTGGCAGAAGCTGGCCATCAGGTGAGCGTGGTCTGTCCAGACCGGGAACGGTCAGCCACCGGCCATGGTCTCACCTTACATAAACCCATCCGCGCTGAAGAAATAGATGCCGTCTTCGATCCGAGGGTGAAAGCTTGGGCTTGTTCCGGCACGCCCTCGGATTGCGTAAAATTGGCCTTAGGGGCCTTACTGCCCGAAAAACCCGATTATGTTCTCTCTGGAATTAATCATGGGGCCAATTTAGGAACCGATATTCTCTATTCAGGAACGGTTTCGGCAGCCATGGAAGGATTAATTGAAAAAATTCCGGCGATCGCCTTCAGTTTAACCAGTTATACGGCAGGAGACTTTAACGTAGCAGCTAACTTTGCCGTATCCTTAGTCAGCGCCTTAGATGCAACCCAACCCTTTGCGCCCCTGTTGCTCAATGTCAACGTCCCTCCTCTCAATACTGAGGCGATCGCCGGAGTGGCCATTACCCGTCAAGGCACTCGTCGCTATGACGAAATCTTGGAAAAACGCATCGATCCCAGAGGAAAAACCTACTATTGGCTGGCGGGAGAACTGACTGAAGATGTGCTTGACCCCCCTTCTCAAAGCTCTGAAGCCTCCTCCATACTCACAGATGTGCAAGCTATCCGCCAAAACTATATTACCCTGACTCCCTTAAACTATAATTTGACTTGCTCTTTAGGCTTGGAGCGTCTAAACCATCAACAGTTGCATTTACCCTATCCGCTCTTGGGTTAATCCAACGATCCAGATGGAGACCTCTGCGATCGATTCAGATGAGGCCAGAGCGGAAACGTCACTTCTCAGGTTAGGCTAGTGAACAACATGCAGGTGGCACATTAGCTCAAAGGTTGTGGAATCCGGTAAACTCTTATGTCTCTTACACAACAACAATTCACGGTTCATTTTTGGGGCGTTCGTGGTTCAATTCCCTGCCCTGGCCCCGAAACCGTTCGCTATGGCGGCAATACGTCTTGTATTGAAATGCGAGTCGGCGGTCATCGTATTATTTTTGATGGCGGCACAGGCTTACGGGTCTTAGGCCAATATCTCTTGAAGCACATGCCCATTGAAGGCCATTTATTCTTTACCCACTCCCATTGGGATCATATTCAAGGCTTTCCCTTTTTTACCCCAGCATTTATTCCTGGTAATACCTTTAATATTTATGGTTGCATTGCGCCCAATGGAGAAACCATAGAAAACCGCTTAAATAACCAAATGCTCCATCCCAATTTTCCTGTACCCCTGAAAGTGATGGGATCGACATTGGTCTTTAATGACATTACAGTAAAGGAACCGATTAAGTTTGATGATGTGGTGGTTGACAATGCTCCTCTGAATCATCCAGGGGAAGCTGTGGGATATCGAGTCAGTTGGGGCGGCCATACGGCGGCCTATATTAGTGATACGGAGCATTTTCCCGATCGCATGGATGAGAATGTGCTGTTCTTAGCCCGCAATGCGGATGTGATGATTTATGATGCTACCTATACCGATGCTGAATATAATCATCCCAAAACCAGTAAAGTGGGTTGGGGCCATTCTACTTGGCAAGAAGCGGTCAAGGTGGCTAAAGCGGCCAATGTCAAGAAATTAGTCATCTTTCACCACGACCCGCTCCACAATGATGAGTTCCTCGATAAGGTGGGCGAAGATGTGGCCCAAGCTTTCCCGGATAGTCTGATGGCTAGGGAAGGTTTATCCATAACTCTGGTTTCTCCTCCCTCTGCTCCCCTAGACCCCTAGAACTTGGATTCGTTTTAATCGGATTTCCCTGTTACCATGATAGGGATGTTTCATATTGCGAAATGTAAAGCGTGTGGTCTATTGCTTCCCCGACAACTGCTCTGAAGCCAACGGCGATCGCCCTGGGAAACTTTGACGGAGTTCACCGGGGACATCAACAAGTAATTCAACCCATTGCCGGTTTTCAGAGTCTGGGCCACGATCTGTATTCCAGTGTGGTGACCTTTTTTCCCCACCCCCAAGAAGTGTTAACGGGCCAGAAAAAGTTGCTACTCACTCCTCCAGAGGAAAAAGCGGCCTATTTGCATCAGATGGGGATCGATCAATTGGTGATTGTGCCCTTTAACCAACAGATCGCTCGTCTGAGTCCCCAAGAATTTGTCAGCCAAATTTTGGTTGAATCTCTGCAAGCAAAAATGATTAGTGTAGGGGAAGATTTTCGGTTTGGCCATCGACGTAGTGGAACCGTTGAGGACTTAAAGGCGATCGCCGCTCACTGGGGAATTAAAGCGATCGTTACTCCCCTAGAAAACTGCCAGGAAGGACGCATCAGCAGTTCCCAGATCCGGTTAGCCTTAAGCGAGGGAGATCTCCTGCAAGCCAAACGCTTGCTCGGTCGGCCCTACCAACTCCAGGGTAAAGTAATCAAAGGACAACAGCTCGGCCGTACCCTGGGCTTTCCTACTGCTAACCTGGAACTTCCCGAACAAAAATTCTTACCCCGCTTCGGAGTCTATAGCGTCCGCGTCTCTAACCCCCTCTGGACAGAGACTCAACCGGTTATGGGAGTGATGAACCTCGGAAATCGGCCCACCGTTGATGGAGTAAAACAAACCATTGAAGTTCACCTCTTTAATTGGTCAGGAGACTTGTACGATCAAGTGCTGTGCGTTGAACTCGAATCCTTCATCCGTCCAGAACAAAAATTTGCCTCCCTCGACGCGCTCAAAGCCCAAATTAAAGCCGACTGTGAAACGGCACTATCGGTAATGGGTAATGGGTAATGGGTAATGGGTAATGGAAAAATAATCAGTTTACCTAGCGCGAAGCGCTATATTGCGGCGATTGCTTCCCTGTGGTCGCAATGACAATGGTTTAAGCGGACTTGAGATAAAACCCTGTAAAACCGATTCTAAAAGCGGCATCATTTTGGCCAGTTGGTGAGTGCGAATCACCCAATCCCAGAACGGCTCAAATTTTTTCCAACTGCCTGCATAAACTAAATGACGTAAGCGATGATTCAGAGTGGTTTTAGTTGCTGCTCCTTGCCAAATTGCACTCCACCGATAAAAGTCTTTATAGGCTTGCCAATATCCCCTTTCCAACGTTTCAGCACTCATTTTTGCCGGTTGAAACACCACATGACGAGTATCGTATAAATCCCAATTTTGGGTTAAAATTCGTCCTTCTTGCACCATCCGTTCATAGAGGGCTGTACCTGGATAAGGCGTTAGAATATGAAAGGTTGCTGTTTCAATCCCCTGGGAAATCGCCCACTCTACCGTCGTCTCAAAAACACTCTCATCATCCTCATCCATGCCAAACACAAAACTGCCATTAATCATCACCCCCAAATCCTGTAAACGCCGAATGGCAGCCGTATAATCCCGATTTAAATTGTGGTACTTATGCTGTTGGCGTAAATTATTAGCATTTAAGGTTTCAAATCCAATAAATAAACTTCTGAGACCACTTTCAACCGCCAATTCTAACAGATTGGGTTGCAAGATGGCCTGAATCGTTCCTGCGGCTTGCCAAATGCGATTCATACCCAGCATACCGGTAAATAACTCCCGTGCAAATTGGCCATTGCCAAACAAATGATCGTCGAGAAAAAATAAATAGCGTCCCGGTAAGCGTTCAATCTCTGCTAACGCTTGGTCAACCGATTGGGTATAGAAGGATTTCCCTCCTTGGAAAAAGGCATCTTTATAACAGAAATCACAATGATGGGGACAGCCTCTAGATACTACAATGGAATTAGGAACTAGATATAATTGGCGTTTAATTAAATCTCGACGAATGGGAGGAGCGCTGAGTAAATCTCGTTCCTGAGAAATATATCGCTTTTGGGGATAACCAGCCCGAAAATCGGCTAAAAAACGGGGCCAAGTATCCTCTCCTGGCCCCAAAAAGAGGGTATCGGCATACTGTTGCGCTTCTTCGGGTAAGGCTGTGACGTGCAACCCCCCTAAAACAATATAAGCGCCTTTCTGACGATAATGATCGGCTAATTCATAGGCTCGATAAGCCGAAGTAATATACACTTGAATGACGACTAAATCGGGCCGATCGTCTAAATTCAGAGTTTCTACATGCTCATCTTGTAGATCGATCTCATCGTCTGGACTAAAAAATGAGGCGATCGTGGCTAAACCTAAAGGGGGAAATAGGGAATATTTAATCGGCCGACAATGGGGACTAAGGGCTTCGGTTAAGGCGGGTAAAATCATTTTAATTTTCATGAGTTTAAGCCTGCGAAATTGATGGACAATGAGGTGACTTAACTTTTTAGTATGGACTAAAAATCTTTAATTGTGTAAAGATTATGATTTATGTATTTTTAGAACTATTTTGTATGAAAAATTAAGATATTTTAATAACATAGTTTCTTTCTGCTTAGAATCAGGTGGCGATCGCCGGAAACAGAAAGCTTCAAATCAGCCGTCCCGACGTTAATTCAATGATCGTGCTATCTTGTGCCTAGTGGTGAATGGGTTAAAAAATAGGATGACTACAGTAAGTTTGGTGCGTGCCAACTCCTACGATCGAGAAGCTCTACAAACGGCTTTGGTGGAAGTTTTGGCTCCTCTGGGGGGGATCGAGTCAGTGGTGAAACCGGGCGATCGCGTTCTCCTGAAGCCCAATTTATTAACGGGATCTCGGCCAAAGAATGAGTGTGTGACTCGTCCGGAGTTGGTGGTGGAAGTCGCGCGGTTGGTTAAACAAGCGGGAGGTGTGCCCTTTTTGGGTGATAGTCCGGCGTTTGGCACGGCTGAAGGGGTGGCTCAGTCCAATGGTTATTTACCGTTTTTGCAGGAGGTAGATTTACCGGTGGTAGAATTTCGGGGCAAACGGTATCCAACTGAGGGCGATCGCTTCGGTCATTTGTTGCTGTCTAAGGAAGCCATGGACGCGGATGTGGTGATTAATTTACCCAAGATTAAATCCCATCAACAGTTGACCATGACCTTGGGCGTTAAGAATCTATTTGGCTGTGTGCCCGGCAAAATGAAGGCTTGGTGGCATATGCAAGCCGGGAGGAGTGCCCAGGAGTTTGGGGCGATGCTCGTAGAAACCGCTCGCACCCTCGCACCAAATTTGACCATTGTTGATGGAATTATTGCCCATGAGGGCAATGGGCCGACGAACGGTACAACGAGGTTCCTGGGCATTTTAGGGGCATCTGAGGATGTGTTTGCTCTGGACTTGAGCTTATTGGAAGTGTTGGGAGTCGATCCGATGAAGGTTCCCACCCATGAAGCGGCTTTGGCGGCGGGCTGTTATGCTGAGGAGGCTGTAGAGTTTCCGTTGTGTCATCCCCAGGAGTTGGCGATCGCCGATTGGCAGTTACCCGATAGGATGCAACCCATTGATTTTGGAATGCCACGGGTGATTAAATCTACATTTAAACATTTGTATATTCGCTTAATTAAAGAACCCATCAGCGCCTATCAAGCTCAGAAGGCTTCCTAAGCCAGTGCTTTGCGTTGCTCTCGGTATTGCTCCACTTTTAGTAAGTCGCCGAGGGCACTACAGGCAACAATGAGGTTGCCTAGGGTTTGTCCGGTTAAGCGTTTGTCTTTGAGACGCAAAGCAATTTGCAAGCGCTGCTCGTAATAGTGAGTGGCTTTCTGATAGTTACCGAGGGCATCGTGAGCTACCCCTAAACTACCTAGGGTTTGTTCTCTTACCCGTTGATCTTGCATTTGTTCGGCTAAGTGTAGCCGCTCTTCGTAATAAGTAATAGCTTGGGCGTAGTCTCCCATGGTATGGAACGTATTACCTAGGTTTCTTAGCACTTTGGCGATTAAACGTTGATTGTTGGTTCTTCGAGCTAATGCTAAAAGTTGTTGGTAATAGTCGATGGTTTGATCGGAATTTCCGAGGGCGTGGTGGGCGTTGGCCAAGTTCCGCAAAATTTGGCTTTCCATCAAGGGGTTCTCTTGCTGCTGAATGAGATGTAAACTTCGGGTTTGGTATTCGATCGCTTCCGGTAAGTCGTTGATGGCTTTGTAGACTAGGCCCAAATTGTTGTAGCCAATCGCTAAGAGGCGATCGTCTTCGACTTGTTGCGCCAGTTCAATACTGCGACTTTCAGCAGCAATGGCTTCTGTGTAGTTTCCTTGATGGCGATAAGCGTTGCCTAAATTGCCCCAGGTTTGAGATTCTAGACGTACATTACCGAGTTGCTGGGCTAATGCTAATCGCTGTTTTTGATATTCAATGGCGCGATTGTAGTCCCCTTGGGCATAATAGGTATGACTTAAATAGCCCAAGATTTGACTCATGCGCGGATGGTTTTGTAGCGCTTCATAGAGGGTTAAGCATTCTTGCCAATGGGCTTGAGCTTGTTTAACGTTTCCTTGTTCCTGAGAAATCCTGGCTTGTTCAAAAAGGCGATCGGCTTGATCTGCAAGGGCGATCGTTGATAGATTGGCTGCATTAAAGATTCCCTCTTCCTGCGGAACCAATGTATCCCGGTGTACCCCCTCTCGATGAAGACTAACCACAGTTTGTGCTTTCCCCTTTAAATCGGTCGATCTGGCTTTCATCGTTTCGATCGCTCCCTTCTAACAGATTCACCCGGTTTACCCCCTTAGACTGCACCTGAATTAAATATTAAGAAGGGTATACTTTTAGGATAGCCGACAGGATACGGGGAATCACTCCGTATTTTTGCTGATTTTTTATCAAGTCTTTAAAAAAGGACTATTGTTATTAGCAATCCAACCAATTTTTGAGGCAATTTCTATCAATTTGACAAAGGTGTGTTTTTTTTGTACGCTCATAGTATAAGATGCCTAGTTTATTGCCAAAATTAGATTAACCGGATTTTTCCTTGTCTATTCCCCTGCACGAAGAACAGCTTCTATTCTCCCCATCCTCCCCGAAAAGCACTGCTATTCCGGTAATCTTCGCCTTTCCGAACAGCTACAGTATCGGCATCACCAGTTTAGGGTATCAAGTGATTTGGTCGCAGTTATGCCAGCGATCGGATGTGGCTGTGAGTCGTTTATTTACCGATGGGCAGGAAAAGCTACCCAGACAGGCTGAACTGGTCGGTTTCTCGTTATCCTGGGAATTGGACTATGGCAATATTTTGGCCCTGCTCGACCAATTGGGCATACCCAGACGGAGCGAGCAGCGCGAGCAGCATCATCCCCTAATTTTCGGCGGCGGGCCAGTGTTAACGGCCAATCCCGAACCCTTGGCGGACTTTTTCGATCTGATTTTATTGGGGGATGGGGAACAGTTATTAGGGGACTTCATCGCCCGCTATCAAGAGGTGCGGAGTGCATCGAGAGCAGAGCAATTGAGATATCTAGCTCAGGGAGAAGGAATTTATGTGCCCAGTTTATATCAGGTGACCTACGAAAGTCCCACGGGAGCGATCGCCGCAATTACGCCCCTAGATCCTACCATTCCCGAACGACCCACAAAACAAACCTATCGCGGCCAAACCTTATTGGCTTCTAGAGTCGTTACCCCCCAAGCGGCGTGGGAAAACATTTATATGGTAGAAGTCGTCAGGTCTTGTCCCGAACTCTGTCGCTTTTGTTTAGCCAGTTACCTCACCTTACCCTTTCGCACCGCTAATCTACAAGAAGGATTAATTCCGGCGATCGCACAAGGATTAAAATTCACCAACCGTTTAGGATTATTAGGCGCTTCCGTCACCCAACATCCCGAATTTAATGCCCTCCTCGATTATCTCAGCCAACCCGAATATGACCAAGTGCGCTTAAGTCTAGCTTCCGTCCGCACCAATACCGTCACCGAAAAACTTGCCCGCATTCTCAGTCAACGAGATAGTCGCTCGATCACCATTGCCATCGAAAGTGGATCGGAAAAATTGCGAGCAATTGTGAATAAGAAACTGCAACAAAACGAAATTATCCAAGCCGCCATTAATGCCAAAGCCGGAGGACTCAAAGGAATTAAATTTTATGGCATGGTAGGCATTCCCGGAGAAGAAGTCGAAGATTTAGAACCCACCTTAAACTTAATGCAAGACTTGAAAAAAGCGGCTCCCGGATTGCGCTTAACTTTGGGATGTAGCACCTTTGTTCCCAAAGCCCATACCCCCTTTCAATGGTATGGGGTAAACTCCCAAGCCAAGAAACGATTAAAGCTCTTGCAAAAAGGATTAGGAAAAATCGGCGTACAGTTCCGCCCAGAGAGTTACAATTGGTCGGTGGTTCAAGCGCTCATTTCTAGGGGCGATCGCCGCTTATCCCACATCCTAGAATTCACGCAAAATTCCGGAGACTCTCTGGGCAGTTATCGGCAAGCGTTTAAGCATTTTCAAGGACAAGTCCCCAACTTAGATGATTATGTCCATGAAAATTGGTCAACCGACAGAATTTTACCCTGGCAACATATCCAAGGGACTCTATCAGTAGACACCCTGAAACAGCATTTAGCCATCAGCGCTACGCGCAGGTAATGGGTAATAGGTCAATCGTTTTTCCCTTAAAGTCTTCCTTTTTTGAATAGCCAGGATGACATCCAAGGAATGGGCTTGCTATGATAGGGTGATTTCAATTGGAAATTTTAGCGGCGCAATATGAACAATCTATTCCTAACCCGCAAGGGTCTAATTTTCAGTGCCTCTGTTCTCCTGGGTGTACTAGCAAGTGTCATACCTTTGCGTCAAGCGCTCGGTCAAACTCGCATGGCTCAATTACAAGATTATTGTTATCAAAGTGAAAGCACTTATTTTTTAGCAGAAACTAGGAATTTTTGGGTTAGTATTTGTGGAGGTGATGCCCCTTACACTTATGTGGGTGTCGATAAACAGACTGGAGATGATATTCGCCTGAACTTGAGCGATTATGATTCTAGCGGTGAGTATTTTGAAGCCATCAATGGTGATTATACTTATTACGTTATTTTAAACACTACCAAGGGATCGTTTTTGGTGGTTGAACAGGGCGGTGAGCAAATTTTGAGAGAACCTCTCCTGGATTGGCAATAGGGTTAAGTAGGGGCGAAAAACTGTTATATGACTGGAGTGGGAGCATCTTGCTCCCTAGGTTTTTAATGAGGGTATTTAAGGGAATGTGAGATCGCTATAAAATTATGCTAACGTTTGAAAAATCAACTTTAATTGATGCACCAGTTGAAAGGGTTTGGGAGTTCCATGAACGGGCTGATATTTTGAGTTTGTTAACTCCTCCTTGGCAACCGGTGAAAGTGTTGCGTCGGGAAGGGGGTTTAGGAGTGGGGGCAATAACAGAGTTTGAAATTCAATTGGGCTTAATTGAGATGAAATGGTTAGCCCGTCATACGGATTGTGTTCCCTATGAATATTTTGTCGATCGCCAAATCGAAGGCCCTTGTCAGAGTTGGGTGCATCGCCACCAATTCACCCCCGAAGGCAATCAAACCCGCTTAACAGATACGATTCGCTTGGAATTGTTTGGGGGAGAGATCGCAGAATTTTTGTTGGGTAGCTTTGTGATTGACCGGCTGGAGGATATGTTTACCTATCGTCACCAAGTTACTCAACGCTACTGCCCGTTACCCATTAATTAATTCAGGTTTGACTCGTTCCAAAAAGATGACCACCATGGCGGTAAATAGGCCTTCTAAAATCACTAGGGGAAGATGGGCAAACATTAAGCCCCATAAAGAGGCTTGTTCTAGGTTTGGGTCAATATCGGCGGGCAAGGTGAGTAAGACCACACTTAAGAAAAGGGTAGCGGATAAACCGACGGCCGTGCTGCCAGAAAGAAAGCCGAATAAACCCGTCCATGGTCGGTTGTTACCACTGAAGCTCAAGCGCGAGCGAAAGATATATCCAGCGAGTAAGGCGGGAAGCCCCATTAAGATGGCGTTCACTCCGAGGGTGGATAGTCCTCCATGTTGGAACATGACGGCTTGAAAAAATAATCCGATGACGATCGCAGGAAAGGCGTAATAGCCTAACATGGCTCCGAGTAATCCATTGAGGACTAAATGGACGCTGGCTGGAGGAATGGGAATATGAAGGGAAGAGGAGACAAAAAAAGCGGCCGTGAGTAAGGAGGCTTTGGGAATTTGTTCTTGGGTGCGATCGCTTCTTTCTATCTGTTTCAAAGACCACGCCATGACTCCCCCGCTTATGGCGTATCCCGCGATCGCCACTTGCGGGGGAAGCATACCATCAGGAATGTGCATTCGACTTACTCCGATTACTGCGTGGATTACTGCGTGAGAAAAATAGGGCGGTTCCGACAAATCCCCAGATGACTGAGGCAATCATCAGGCCTTTTTGCATAGAAGTATACCCTCCTAACGTAGCACTGGCGATCGCCGGTTGGGACTTTTCAGAGTTAGACGATCCTGAAGGATCGGGAATATGGAAAATTTGACCGTGGCCAGCTTTACGAATTCTCACCGTCCAAGTTCCGGTTTGACCCGGTTCGGGTACGAAAATAAACTCACCTTGAGGATCGGATATGCCTTGCATCCAAGGGGTAGCGGGGTCATCAGGAGCGTAGATGGTTACTTGAGCGTTGTCCATCGGTTCCCCAGAATCATAGGTGGCTTGGATTTGAACAGCCGGGATCTGATGATGTTGAATCTGCACTCCATGGGCGATCGCTTTTTCCGAGAAAGCCAACAGAGAGACTATCCCTAACGGGATCAGTAGTTTCCATCTCATAAACAATGCTTGGGTAACTGGGATAGGTGAGGACAATAAACGTCTAAGCATCAGCATAGTCAGGGCTGAACCGCAGATTGAGGTTTTTGAAGAGTAACTTAAGGTTGTGTCGCCAACATCTCAGATTGCTCGCAATGGCCTTCACCCACGTGGCCGAGGGAGTTCAAAGCTTGATCGAAACGTTCCACTTCTTCGGGACTAAGTTGCGATCGCCACATCGACTCCTCCAACTCAACTGTGCCATTGTTGGCCAATTTTGCCAGGGGTTCAAACCCTAACGCCCCCACATTGATCTCATCGTCAGCCGGGGCACTGCCATCGCCAAAAATATGATCGAAATGAAAGGTTGCTTCTACATCAGCCCCTCGATCGGCCATAACAATCCCCTTTCTGCGATCGCCCACAAATTCACCGCAAGTATAGGTATACTCTTGCTCCACACTCACCCTAAAATTAATCGTCCGATCTTCTTTTTGAGCCACACCATCAAGTACCAAGGTCTGACCTTCAGCCGTCCCTTCTGAAGCCGGAACCATTCGCCAAGAGACCGCATTATAAACCCCGACCGGAACCTCCTGGAGCCGATCGACTACAATGGGTTCCGCATCCGCATCCCCAGCCGCTAAATCTACGGTTTGGGGAGAACTAAAATCTAGCGTAGTTGTTGCTTGCATTTCTCGATCGATTTCTGCATTAAATGGCGGATCGGTCTGATACACTCTCACCCGATCTAACGTAACATAGACATGATTAAATTGGATTTGCCAACCATCTTTAGAGGTAAATCCTTGGCGCACAAAATCTTCACCATTGGCCTGAAAAGTTAAGCTTCCTGTTGTTTCTGGAGAGGTTTCTTCTGGAGGTTGAGGGCTGTTACACCCCACCAAGCCACTGGTGATTACAAGGGAAATGACTAAGCTCTGAAACCGTTGATTGACCATATTTTTTGACTTGACATCTATTTCTAGTCAAGCGAAGTTCTGTAGAGATTACAATGCCCCCTATGGGGATAAAAAAAGAGAAGATATAAGGGATAAAGGGGCTTGAACGGCGTTGAGATCGAGGGTTGAGCAATCTGTTAAAAAATGATGATATTTTCTGTTGACCGGGAAAACCTCCTGCGACCGATGACCCATTCTCCTCGCCTAGCGCTATACTTTTTTTGGAGTGTGTAAGCGATCGTGACTATGGACTGGACAGCCGCCCTACCTACATTTTTCGTTACCTTACGGGAAGGATTTGAGGCCGCTTTAGTGGTGGGTTTAATTCTGGCCTGTTTATACAAGGCGAAACAAACTCATTTGAATCCCTGGGTGTATGGGGGGATTGCCTTGGGTTTAGTGGGGAGTGTTGTGGTAGGGCTGTTGTTAACCTGGGGAATTGAAGCGTTCAGTCTGGCCTATCCCCAGTATGAGACGGTAATTAAGCCGTTATTAGAAGCCGTATTTGGCACGATCGCAATTGTGATGCTCAGTTGGATGTTATTGTGGATGACTCAACAATCGCGATCGCTCAAAACAGAGATCGAAACCTCCCTCTCTCAGGCCTTGCTTCAAGACTCCGATGCCGGATGGGCCGTATTTACCCTGGTGCTGATCGCCGTTTTGCGAGAAGGGTTTGAAACCGTCGTCTTCCTGCTCTCCTATTTTCAAGCAGGATTTGTACCCTGGTTGGGAGGGGCGATCGGCCTCAGTTTGGCGATCGTATTAGGTCTTCTCATCTTCCAAGGCTCAATTCAAATCAATATTCGCCTTTTCTTTCAAATCATGGGCCTACTTTTACTCCTCATTATTGGTGGATTATTACTCTCTGCCCTCATCCACTATGACATCGCCCTCTATCGCTGGGTTGACCTCCATCCTCAAGCCCAGTCCCTCTGTTTCAATCCTTCCGAGTCCTCCTGTATTCTCGGCCCCAGGGTTTGGGATACCTCCAGTATTTTACCCGATCGCCAATTTCCAGGTATTCTCCTTAAAGCCCTCTTCGGGTATCGACAACACCTCTATCTGGTGCAAGCCATCAGTTATCTCATGTTTATCACCCTCATTGGCGGTCTCTATTTTCGTACCCTAAATCATATAGCACCTAGCGCTGGTCAGAAATAAGCAGTCATCGGGTTTTTTCCTATTCCCTATTCCCTTGCTTAACCGGTACTTGAATCACAAACTCCGTCCCCTTCCCTAACTCCGAATTACACCCTAAAAAACCCTGGTGCTTTTCCACCACAATCGAATGACTAATCGATAACCCCAAACCCGTCCCTTTACCCACCGGTTTCGTCGTCACAAAGGGACTAAAAATATCCTTAATTTTATCCTCTGGAATCCCCGGGCCATTATCAGCAATCTTAATTTCCACCTTACCCCCACTCATGGCCCTAGTCGTTAACGTAATTTCATTAGGATGCTCCCTCAAATCATCATAACGTTTATGATCATTTTCATTTTGCTCATCTAGAGCATCAATAGCATTGGCTAACAAATTCATAAACACCTGATTTAAGGGGCCAGCATAACAATGAACAATCGGCAACTCTCCATAATGTTTATTAATCTTAATTTCCGGTCGTTGATCGTTAGCCTTTAAGCGATGTCTCAAAATCATTAACGTACTTTCCAATCCTTCATGGATATCCAAATCCGTACAAGTATTACTATCCGACCGAGAAAAATTACGCAGGGATAAACTGATATTGCGAATTCGTTCAATTCCCGACTCCATAGAAGAAAGCATATTGGGCAAATCTTCCATCAAATAATCCAATTCAATATCCTCTGCATGTTCAGCAATTGCATCTCCCGGATCGGTAAACTGTTTTTGATATAACTTCAAATGTTCAAAAATATCTTCGGTATATTCCATCGCCATACTAATATTGCCCGCAATAAAGCCCACCGGATTATTAATTTCATGGGCAACCCCAGCAACTAACTCCCCTAAACTCGACATTTTTTCACTTTGAATGAGTTGAATCTGAGCCTGCTGAAGTTGACTTAGGGAGTCTTTTAATTGTGCTGTGCGCTCTTCCACCCGTTCTTCAAGGTCTTCTGTTAAGCTTTTTAACTGTTCATTTTGAACTTTAAATTTCCGAGTTAAGTTTTGTAACTGGAGATGAATCTTCATCCGAGCCAAAACTTCATCTTGTTGAAAGGGTTTAGTGATATAGTCCACTGCGCCAATCTTCAACCCTTTGACTTTATCAACCGTATCTGATAGAGCCGTCATGAAAATAACCGGAATGTCCTGGGTTTCCGGAGATCCTTTAATCCGACGGCAGGTCTCAAACCCATCAATTCCCGGCATCATCACATCCAATAAGATCAGATCGGGGGTAATTTCCTGGAGTTTTTCTAAGGTGCTTTCCCCATCCTTAGCTACCAAAACCTTAAACCCAGATTCTTTTAAAAAGCTAAAGAGGACTTTGATATTTGTCGGATTATCATCGACAATTAAGATTAAGTCTTGTTTAGCTGTTTCCATCTCCATAGATCATTTCTCCATTCTCTTTTGTTAGACTAACTTTAGGAGTTCCCTATCGGCAAGCTTGAAAGTAAAGGGCGAGTGCTGATTCATAAGGAACATCTGAAGGGACGGGTGCGATCTCTATCATCATGCTGGTCTCGGTTCTGATCCAAATATGGGGTATTCCTCATTGATACTTCACAGATTGTGCAAGTTCATAAGTTATGATTGAGCTTTTGGCCGCTCTCTCGGCTTCTGCATCGGCAGGCCTGAGAATTGCGTTACCGTTATTAGTGATTGGTCTATTACACGGTGATTCCCTATGGTCTCGTGTTCCTATTCTATCTTTAATTCCGCCCCAAGTTGTGTTGGGAGTGTTGGTCAGTTGGTCGTTATTTGAGTTGCTTGCTCCCAAACAACTTTTAGGTCAACGGGTGCAGCAGTTACTTCAGATTGTGTTTAGTCCTGTGGTGGGAACAATCATGGGAATGGCGATCGCCCAAACGACTCTCGAACAAACCCCCTGGATGATTTGGATCATTGGTGGAGTGGGAGGGATCTTAGCCTTAGTCTTACAACTGGTACAAGCGGGATGGTTTTATCGTCTCCGAGGACTTCCCCTATGGGCCATTTTCCTGCAAGATTTACTCTGTGTATTTTTGGTATTCTTTGCCTTTGATGCCCCAGAACAGGGGGGACTAATTGCTCTATTGTTGTTATGGTTGGCCATTCGCAGCTCTAAGGAGTGGTATCGTTGGTACGTGGAACAGGCAAAACCAGGCGACTACCATCACCCCCGTCGCCATAAACGGAATCCAGATTAATCTAAGAATTTTACCGATCCGGGAAAACCACTAAAATTTGCGTAGAAATCACAGGGGGTTTGACCCCTGTTTTTCTCTGGCCGTATTAAAATCAGGACTCAAAGGAATAAAAAGACTGAAATGCTTATCCTGTGAGAGATGGGCCCATTTTGCACGCTTTCAGTGTAATCGTAAAAATACGGTCATATTTTCAGTGGATTCCTAGGATTCTCGAATGCCTTGGCTCAGTCAGTTATGGGTTTTCACAGAAACTTTACATTCCAGCCACTCCAGTCTTCATCAACTCTTTACATAAAAACTCGTAAACTTCTTACTATCTTTACCTAATCTATGGCTAAAGTTGTTTAAGATAGGAGTAGATCAAGTATCAAGCCAGTATTAGAAATTATAGGAGATTACAGACATGGTTAATCACTTCAGTCAATTCACGATTAGTGCAACCACCGCTACTCTAGCCGTAACCCTGCTTGGCTCTTCGGCATTTGCCGGAACCCTTGTTCCTCAAGAAGAAGGTGAACTCGATGTTGGTTTTGGTTGCTTAGAAACTTGTATTGCTCTTCCTGACTTAATTTCCAGTATTGAAAGCCTCACGGACTCAACCACAGGAGCAAAAAGCCGTCTGTTTGTTGATGATGTCACTGGGAGTGCAAATACTTATACGGATGGAACAGATACCGTCAGTTTTGCCTCAGTGGATGCGGGAACTAACTCCAGTGGTTTCTGGTATCGCCCCGTGGACACAGATGAAGAAAATGGACAACTGGAAGTCGGAACCTTTAAATTCACCTTTACTAAAATGTTGTCAGAGTTGATTGTTGGTTTCTTTGACACGGAACGCAGTGGTGAAACCGGTGTTGTATCCATTAATGATGTAGCCGTAGATGATTATTTGGCGAAGGGGCCCAATAGTAATGTGCAGAGCAAAAGCTTTTATGACGTAAGCTCGATTACTCTGAAGTTAGGGTATGACGATTGGACTCTGATCAATGGTAAGGAAAACACGGGTGATGGAGTGAATTTCCGTCTGGCTACTGCTGTACCTGAACCAGCGAGTGTTTTGGGCTTAGGTGCTGTGGCTGTATTGGGTGCATTGGGCTTACGCAAACGCTCTGCTTAAGATCAAAGAGTGAAGTATAGGTTGAAATCAACTTTTTATACATTCTAAGTGAAGACTGATTCAGGGTGCAGTATTTTGTGGAATAGATCTATTGAGCATTTCATCGATCGACAGATGAAGAGGGGTCGATCGCATCCGGTAGCTCTAAGGCCATTTGGTACAATTTCCGTTTAGGAACATCGGTAAGTTGCGCTAAGTGACGGCTGGCTTGCGATCGCGACCATCCTTGCTCTAATAAATCAGCTAACTCGGCTTTCAGTGCAGTTTCAGATAACCCTACATTCTCCAGATTTGCACCCGCCAAAACCAGGGTAAACTCTCCTTTGGGCTGATGTTCTTGATAATATTGGATGGCTTCGTTTAAGCTTCCTCGCCAAAATTGTTCATAGAGTTTGGTCAATTCGCGAGCGATGGTAATCTGACGCTCTGCTCCACAGGTGGCGCTTAAATCTTTTAGGGTGGCTTGCAAGCGGTGGGGCGCTTCATAGAGAATGACGGTACGAGTTTCCGTTTTCAGAGCGTCTAAACGCTGGTGACGGGGTTTCCCTTTGGCAGGTAAAAAGCCTTCAAAACAGAAGCGATCGCTCCCCAAACCCGAAGCAGATAAAGCCGTTAACGCCGCATTTGCCCCAGGAATCGGAATTACATCAATTCCAGCCTCTAACGTCGCCTGGATCAATTCATATCCCGGATCAGAAATGCCAGGAATACCCGCATCACTGACTAAGGCGATCGCCTTTCCCTGTTGCATCAGCGCCAACAGTTCCGGAATACGCTGCTGTTGATTATGTTCGTGGCAGCTCATTTGCCGCGTCTGAATTTGAAAATGTTGTAGCAACTTACCCGTATGACGAGTATCTTCTGCGGCAACGATCTCCACCGACTGCAAAACTTTCACCGCCCGAAACGTCATATCCTCTAAATTGCCTATGGGTGTTCCTACAATATATAACGTCATGTCAATTGGGCAGAAGGGTAATCGGTAATTGCTGCTTCTCCCCATCTCCCTATCCCCCTTAAGATTGATTTAATCCATGCTCGATCGCAAACCGGACTAACTCCGTGCGGCTATTGGTTCCCGTTTTCACAAATAACCGGCTCACATATTTTTCCACATTCCGCACACTCGTTTCAAGACGGCGAGCAATCTCCTTATTCATCAACCCTTCCGTCACTAAATTCAAAACACTTTGCTCTCTAGGGGTAAAATCGATTTGAATCGGGCTAGTTTGAGTTGATACCGTATTCCCCTGTTGCAGGATGCCCTGAATTTGATTGAGTTGTTGTTTAATATCATCCAATTCTGTTGAATTACTGGCTGCTGCGCGGCGGTCGAGCAAGTTTTTGACGATCACTTCTAATTCTTCTGGATCAAACGGTTTGGGGAGATAGGCATCACATCCAGCTTGATAGCCTTGGATGCGATCGGAAGTCATCCCTTTAGCCGTTAAAAATACAACAGGCAAGGACTTGAACCGCTCATCTTCCCGCAACTGTTGCAGGAACTGATAGCCATCCACTTGCGGCATCATAATATCCGAAATCACCAAATCCGGCACAATCTGTTGGACTTTTTCCCAACCTTCAATGGCATTATTTGCCACTTCTACCGTAAACCCTGAATCTTCGAGATAAGCTTGCACCGCCTCCCGTAGTCCCGGTTCATCATCGACCAATAACAGTTTTGCTGACATAGAATGTTCATCAATAGGGGTAATACTCCCATTGTAACAAATTTTGGAAACAACCCTACCTGAATTAGGAGGATGGGGTCATCCCCCCAATTAATCTTAACTTTATCCGTAGTCACTTAAGAGTGAGTCAACCCTTTAAACCCCAACGTTACTCTTCTTTCTCTAAAGCACTAATTACTTCTTCTTTTTGCTCTTTCGAGAAGGCTTGAGATAGCTTTTCTTCATCCTCTCTAGACAATGAAGTTCGCAAAACTTTAGCATTATATTGAGTAATTTGATCCATCACTTTATCTTCTGTCCATTTCCGAATCAGCAGAAATAGGGCAGCATGGCCCGGTTCAATTGTTTCACCTACTTTTTTGATAAAATTATCATCTACTCCATAATCGGTTGCTTTACCACTCAAAGCACCTGTAATAGCTCCAACAGCCGCTCCAAACCAAGGCACAAAGAACAATAGGCCAATTAACAGACCCCAAAATGCACCACCTAATGCACCAGCACCCACCAAATTAACCACTTGGTCAATTTTGACTTTGCCCTTGGAATTGCGTTTAACAATGGCGGCATCTCCTAACTCAATCAGATATTCTTTTTGTAACTGGGCTAGTTTATCCCGCATGGCATAAGCATCTGCTTCATTATCGAAAGCTAAGACGACTAATTCACTATTCATATGGATTTCAGTTTCCGCAATACTTCAAAATTTAGGTTAAATTTAGGTTAATACCTATTGTCAAGGTTCTTGAGTACCTAAATCGCCTACATATACTAACTATACCCAACATCCATTACCAGCGCCAAGCGTTATACATTATGGTCAATTCATCTCCCTTCTCTAAACTACGTCGTCCCTTCATCGGTCAAGGCGTTTCCTTCCCCCTACAGGTGACTCGTCAAGGTAGTTTAGCCTTGAGTGCCGAAGATCTCAATATTCGGGAGTCCATGGTCATTATTCTGATGACTGACTTGGGGGAGAGGGTTTATCGCCCTAACTTTGGCTGTCGGTTATCGGAATTAGCCTTTGCTCCCATGAACCGAGAGACCTTAACCTTGATGCGAATTTGGGTGCAAGAAGCTCTAGAACAGTGGGAACCGCGAATTATTGTGCGGCAAGTGTTAACCCTTCCTCGTCAAGAAGAAGGGCGAGTTGACCTGATCATTCAATATGAAATTCGGGCCAATCACGATCAGCGTAGTATGGTGTTCCCGTTTTATCTCAAGTCCGAAGAAGGGTGATTTCAATGGATATTCTGAGGCCCCAAATACTGAATCAAATAGGGCGAAAACACCTCATAAATTAAGGTAAATGGCCGTCCATGATGCCAAAACAGATAATGGCGACCCCAAAACGGCCCCGGTTGCTCAAAGGCTTCCTCTAAGGCTTGGGAATGACCGTAATAAAGCCCTTGAATATCTCGGTATAACTCCGTTCGCAACCGAGCTAAACTGGCCCAGATGGGCAAGGAGCGATTTTGTAAATAGTCATCCACATGGCTGGCTTCCCACCAAGAAGTGGCATAGGCTAACCGTTGTCCGGATGCGGTTCTCAGCCATACTTGTCGCCTTAACCTCGGCCCCGGAATCGCGGAAAGCTGGGCAGGTGCGCCATCGGGATTCATGCCAATGGAAGACATATCAATGACATCGACTTCCGTTCGTTCGCGGGTTAACAATTGCAAGTGACGAGTGGGGGAACCGTCGCCAAGTAAGAGAATTTGCCAAGCTGGAGAGAGTTGTTCGTGGGGCAGTCCGGTTTGGATTGCGGTTTCATCGCCTTCCCATAGGGGATGCAGGGGAAACCAAGTGGTGGGTACTGGGGTTAGGGTTTGAGATTGGGCGGTTACAGTCAAGGGTCTTCACATAACTTAACGTTTCCTCTGTCTTATGATAGCGCTATCGGTTGGGTAATGGGGGTTCCCTTTTTATTTGTAGTCTTAAATACTAAATCCGGGTTTGAGGTTCGCTAAGGTTTGGAAATCACTTAAGACGAGGAATAGGCTAGGCAGCCTATGCGTTTAGAGCAATTACAAGCATTTTTATCGGTTGCTAAAACTGGCAATTTTCAACAGGCAGCTCATGAATGCGGGGTCACTCAATCTACCATTAGTCGGCAAATTCAGGGATTAGAGGGCGATTTGGGTATTCCCTTATTTCATCGTTCTTCGATCGCCAAATTGACGGTTGGAGGGGAAGTGCTGCTTCCCCATGCTCGGCGCATTTGCCAAGAATGGCAAACTGCTCAAGAGGAAGTTTCGGAGCTGTTGGCAGGAAAACAGCAGGAACTGTGTGTAGCGGCTATTCCTTCTCTATGTTCCTATGGTTTACCTTTAGTGTTACAGCGATTTTGTTGGTCTCATCCAGAGGTACAGTTACGAGTAACGGCTTTGGGGAGCGATCGCGCCTTGAAAGTGCTGAAAGATGGTTTAGTAGACTTAGCACTCATTATGCAAAATCGCTTTTTAACGGCTAGTGCTGAATTAGTGGTCGATCCCCTCTTTGAAGAAACCATCGCCGTATTAATGGCAGCCGATCATCCTTTACATCAAGAACACCTGTTATCTTGGGAGGCAATTTCCCACTATCCGCAGGTGATATTTAAGGATGGATATGGGATGCAACGACTGGTTCATGAGCAATTTAGCAAACATAATCTTCAATATCGAGCGGTTTTAGAACTTAATACCTTAGACGCTTTTCGAGGAGTCATTCGCCAAGGAGAATTTATCGCTGTATTACCCGAATCAGCAGTACGATTAGCCTCCCAAGACCCTAGCGTGATTTCTCGTCCTCTACAACCGAGCATTCATGATGGGGGAAAACCGCTAACTCGTCAAGTGGTATTAGTGACGACTAAAGATCGGCTGCAAATTCCACCTATTGAAAAGTTTCGCGCCTTAGCCCTAGAATATATTCCTCCCCAATTTGCTCCACAAGCGGCGATCGCCAGTGGTAGATAAATAGGTAATACGAAAAAGGCAATAGGCATAAATTATGAGTGATTCCTTCCGAGAATTGTTAAAAAAAGTAGGCAGCGGCCCCCATACCGGAAAACTCCTCACTCGTACAGAATCGGCCCAAGCAGCGCGACAGATGCTGCTGCAAGAAGCGACACCTGCCCAAATTGGGGCATTTATGATTGCTCACCGCATGAGACGACCGACACCTGAAGAGTTAGCCGGAATTTTAGACACTTATGATGAGTTAGGGCCAAAATTGCAACCCCGTCAAGAAGGGGAAAAAGTGGTGATTCTGGGAATTCCCTATGATGGGCGATCGCGCTTGGTTCCAGTCAATATAATTACAGCACTAATCCTCAACACCGTGGGTATCCCGGTTATTCTCCATGGAGGGAATCGGATGCCAACTAAATATGGTATTCCTCTGATTGACCTTTGGAAAGGAGTAGGAGTCAATTGGGACTCCCTTTCCCTCGATCGAACTCAGGAAATCTTTCATCAAACCGGTTTAGGCTTTGTTTATCTCCCTCAGCATTTTCCCCAAGCTCATAGTTTGATTCCTTTCCGAGAGCAAATCGGTAAACGCCCCCCCTTTGCAACCACTGAACTCATGTGGTGTCCCTATTCTGGGCCCGTTCATCTAATGACTGGGTATGTGCATCCTCCCACAGAAACCCTATTTAAACGCGCTTTAGCCCTGCGTAATATCGATCAACTAACAACAATCAAAGGATTAGAAGGTAGTAGCGATCTCCCCTTGTCTCGCACCGCTATTATGGGACTGAGTAGGGAGCAAAATGCTGAGGTTTCGGACACTCAAGAGCCGGAAATGGTTCTTGAACGCTTCTCGATTAACTGTCGAGACTATGGACTAACCCCATCGGATGTGGGATTAGAATCAGAAGAGATGGCGATCGCCTCTATTAAAGCCATATTAGACCATCAACCGACCCCTCTTTTGAACTCTGCAATCTGGAACGGCGGATTTTATCTTTGGCGCTGTGGGTATTGTGATAGCGTGGAGACGGGTTTATCCATGGCTCAAGATCTCCTCTATGGGGATAAAATAGCCAAAACCCTGCACAATCTGCGTCGGATAATTAATCATTAACAATTAATCATTAACAATGCACAAGTGGTTTAGGGTGACTCAGTGGTTTAAAGTCAGTGAGGAGCAAATTGCCGAAATTCTGGATCGGGTGCGATCGGAACTACCAACGACAGAAGCGCTACTCATTGGCAAACCGCAAACGGGGAAAAGTTCAATTGTGCGGGGACTCACCGGAGTTTCTGCGGAAATTGTCGGTCAAGGGTTCCGTCCCCATACCCAACATACGGAGCGCTATGCTTATCCCTCGGAGGATTTACCCCTGTTGATTTTTACGGATACAGTGGGGTTGGGGGATGTCGAGCAGGATACGGATCGAATTATTGAGGAGTTGGCGCAGGAGTTGGAAGGGAAAACTGTTGGCGCTAGGGTATTGATTTTAACGGTTAAAATTAATGATTTTGCCACCGATACCCTGCGTCAAGTGGTGCAAAAGCTGCGTCAAAAGTATCCCCAGGTTCCCTGTTTGTTGGCCATTACTTGTTTGCATGAGCTGTATCCTGCGGATGTAGAAAACCACCCCGTTTATCCTCCAGAGTTCGAGTCTTTACAACGGGCAGCATCTGCCATTGAGGAGGGATTGAAGGGCGATCGCGCCCTGGAACCGGATCGGGTGATTTTAATTGATTTTACCCTAGAGGAAGATGGGTATACACCAGTATTTTATGGTCTCGATCAATTGCGAGATACCCTGGGAGATTTGCTACCAGAAGCAGAGTCTCGTGCCATTTATCAGCTTTTGGATCAGGGAGTGGGCAAGCAGTTAGGTAGCCTCTATCGGGATGTGGGACGAAGGTATATTACGGCATTTACAATTATGGCAGCAACGGTAGCGGCTGCGCCCTTGCCCTTTGCAACCATGCCGGTGTTAACGGCTCTGCAAGTGTCGATGGTGGGAGTGTTAGGTAAGCTTTATGGCCAAACCTTGAGCGTGTCTCAAGCGGGAGGACTGGTGAGTGCGATCGCCGGTGGATTCTTAGCCCAAGCCATTGGTCGGGAGTTGGTGAAGTTTATTCCCGGTTTCGGCAGCGCGATCGCCGCATCTTGGGCCGCCGCTTATACCTTTGCCCTAGGGGAAACGGCTTGTGTGTATTTTGGCGATTTAATGGGCGGAAAAAAACCCGATCCCAATAAAATTCAATCCGTAATGCGCGAAGCTTTTCAAGGGGCAAAAGAACGGTTTAAAAATCAATGATTAATGCATGGTTTTAGCCATAGACTCAATTGAGGATAGCATTACCTACAGAAAAAAGTTATAGTTAAATAAATTTCAGTACATCAACTCCAGCCATGATTTTTAATTGAATGCTGAATGTATTTTTTGTTTTATCAATTCTGGCAGGATTAATCATACTATTGCGGGTCTATCAGCAGTGGTATTCTCCCCATCCAGAATGGGTGCGTAAATTGCTTCATGTGGGAATGGGATTAGTGACGTTAAGCTTTCCCTGGTTATTCGAGTCTCCGTTGCCGGTGATCGGGTTAGCTGTGGGGGCGATCGCCTTTTTGTGCAGTATTAAGTTTATCCCTTTCTTTCATGCACGGCTCGGCAGTGTAACCGATGGTGTTGGTCGTAGCTCCTGGGGGGAAGTGTATTTTCCCTTGTCAGTTGCCTTAATTTTTACCTTATCCCAAGGAAATTTAGTCTACTATCTGATTCCGATGTTGCTTCTAACCCTCGGAGATGCGGTAGCAGCACTCATTGGAGTTAGCTATGGATTACACACTTACAGTACCTCGGAAGGGCGCAAAAGTGCGGAAGGCTCGATCGCCTTTTTCACCGTAGCTTTTTTAAGCACCCATGTTCCCTTATTGTTACTCACCGATATAGGACGGGCCGAAAGCCTATTAATTGGCGTGATTTTAGGCTTGCAGGTGATGGTTTTAGAGGCGATCGCCTGGGAAGGATTAGATAATTTATTTATTCCCGTCGGCGGATTCGTGATGTTACATTTATTTTTGCCCATGGATGTTCCTGATCTCGGTTTTCGCTTAATTCTCACCTTGATTGTGGGCACATTAACCCTTAGTTGGCGACACCAAACTACCCTCAATGATAGCGCCGTTCTGGGGAGTGCTTGGTTGGGATATTTAGCCTGGATCTTGGCAGATTGGCGCTGGTTTCTTCCCCCAGTTATCCTCTTTTTAGCCTATTGTTTATTCTGTCCTTGGACTCAACAATATCAAGAACGTCGCCATGATATGCGTGCCGTTTTGAGCATTGGCTCCACAGGAATTTTATGGTTATTGGTGGGTAAAATTACTGGTGAACCCCTTTATTTTTATGCTTATACCCTGGCATTTGCGGCTCATCTGGCCATCATTGATATTGCTGTACCCCAATTTCATCCTCAATTGCCGAATGAGGCGTTTATTGGGCGCTCTGTTCTCAAGGGTTGGGTGTTAATTTTTGTACCATTTCTCTGGATTCAAGGTTGGGAACTTCGGGCGATCGCCTATGCTGGAGAAGGATTGGTTACCGTGGGACTGATAGCCATTGCCTTTGCTCTCCTACAACGGAGTTGCCGGGAACTCGATGAGACTTGGATGTGGATCGGGCGATCGGCGATCGTAGGATTGGGATCGGCAATCAGTTTAAGTATTTGGGTAATGGGTAATGGGTAATAAGTATTGTTCTATGTATGATTATCATTTAATTTGCCGAGCCTCTGAGCTAGAAATCTTAGCCAGTCTTGATGGAATTCCTGCCTTAAGTTCAACTCTGTTTCAGCAACATCAACCGGATCTGCATGTGGTAATTTTGCACGATCGAAGCTTAGTTGCTCGCTGTTCCCTTTGGTGGCAAAATACGCCCAACCATGGTCAAGAAAAATTAGGATTAATTGGCCATTATGCCGCCAAAGATGCTCAAAGTGCTAAAGCACTATTGAGCCGTAGTCTAGAAATTTTAGCTCAACACAATTGTACTTTAGCCGTTGCGCCCATCGATGGCAATACGTGGCGAAATTATCGCTGGATTACAGATCGAGGAAACCATCCCATTTTCTTTCTCGAACCCAACAATCCTCCAGACTATGTTGAGCAGATTCTAGAGGCTGGTTTTAGTCCTTTGGCTCACTACTATTCTGCCTTAGTCACGGACTTAAATCAAGGCGATCGCCGTTTACAGCGAGTGGGCGATCGCCTGAAAAAACTCCACATTACCCTTCGCCCCCTAAACTTAGAAGACTGGGAACAAGAACTGCATCAAATTTATCAGATCTCTAGGGTTGCCTTTGAGCGGAATTTCTTATATACCCCCCTCTCGGAGTCCGAATTTATGGCCCAATATAGCCCAGTTCGTGACTACATTAACCCAGAATTGGTATTATTCGCCCAGCAGAGAAAAAAGATTGTAGGTTTTTTATTTTCTATTCCGGATTTTTGCTTAAAACAACGGAACTTACCGGTTGAAACCATTATTCTTAAGACTGTTGCCATCTTGCCCCAAAGGGAATACGCCGGACTAGGGAATTTATTGGTCTACCAATGTCATCAAATTGCCCAAAAATTAGGCTATCAATCCGTAATTCATGCTCTGATGTATCAAAGCAACTCATCCCTAAACATCAGCCATCGATATGCCCAACCCATCCGTCAGTATACCCTGTTTGCCAAAGCTATTTAAATCGCTTATACTTAACGTATAAAAGTTCCCTTGCACAGAGCGCAAAGGCGACTTTTAAGGGAAAAACGACTTACCGATTACTAATTACCCATTACCAGCGCGTATCGCCATATCATCCCGCTTGAGAACGCCATGCCGTACTTAATCTACGCTCCCCATAGTCAGGATGAAAAACTCTATGAATTACGTTGGGGAATCAATGCCCTGGGGCGATCGCTTGATAATACGATCGTCATTAGTCATGCCAGTCTTTCTCGACACCATGCAGAAATTCACTGGACACCGAGAGGGGTAGAAATTTGCGATCTCCAGAGCAGTAATCATACATTTATTAATGAAAGTAGAATTAAAACGAAATGGCTCAAGGATAAGGATATTATTCGCTGTGGTAAAGTCAGCTTCCAATATCGAGAGCAACTGGAGGTTCAGGAAGAAGAAACCGGTTTAGAGCCAGAGGACAATCGCACCATTATTAAAGAATTTTCCATCGATCAAGGCAATGTGGGAATGCCTGAATTATTGTCAGATCAAGAAAGATCCTTATCCTTACTCAAATTGCGAGAGCAGGATGAGCAAAAGCGTAAAGAAGATAAACTCAAACTCCTGTTAGAAGTGAGTAAACAGCTCTCCTATCCGAAAAGACTCGACAAGTTACTCAAAAAAATATTAGAAATTCTGTTAGATTTAATGCAGATCGATCGCGCCGCTATTTTATTGATCGATCCCCAAACACAAAAAA
Organism: Roseofilum halophilum BLCC-M91; assembly: GCF_030068445.1. Taxonomy (GTDB): domain Bacteria; phylum Cyanobacteriota; class Cyanobacteriia; order Cyanobacteriales; family Desertifilaceae; genus Roseofilum; species Roseofilum halophilum. The sequence goes on from NZ_JAQPOK010000073.1 coordinate 26,366, forward strand.
TGCAAGTTAAAGCCGTACATTCTCAACCCGGCATTCATGCAGACTATCAATTTTATAGTAAGAAAATTACCAATTATGTTCGCGAAAAGCAACAAACCATCATGACGGCAGATGCCCAAATTGATCGTCGGTTTAGTGATTCGGATTCGGTGATTAGTCAATGCATTCATGCTTCGATTTGTGCCCCCCTTAAACCCCGCGATACGGTCATTGGGGTGTTATATGTCGATAATTTATCCTTGTCGAATGTCTATTCGGATGAAGATGTAGAATTTTTGACTGCCTTAGCCAATCAAGCGGCGATCGCCATAGACCATAGTCAACTCTATCAAAAAATGGAATCTGAAGCCGTTCTCCGGGACAAACTAGAGCGGTTTTTCCCCAAAGCCGTCAGCCGTAAACTGCGGGAAGAAGGCAACCTCAACAAAATTGTAGATACAGAAGTGACTGCTCTCTTTTCCGATGTCAGTCAATTTACGCAGATGTCCTCCCTCATGTCTCCCCGTGCAGTCATCGAAATGCTCAATGAATATTTCGGCATGATGGTAGAAGAAATTGTGTTTCCCTACGAAGGAACCCTAGAAAAATATATAGGAGATGCCTTAGTTGCCGTCTGGGGGTCACCGTACCAAAGAGAAGATGACGCAGAACGGGCCGTTAAAGCGGCGATCGCCATGCAATGGGCCGTTAGACGGCTGAATATCCAACGCCAACAGCGCAACCATCACCCCATTCACATTCATATCGGCTTAAATACAGGACGAGTCGCTTCCGGAAATATTGGTACACAACGCCTGATTCAATATGCCCATATTGGCGATACCATGAATGTAGCCAGTCGTATTTGTAGCGAAGCCAAAGCCAATGAAATTCTAATTTCTGCCAGCACTTTCGTTAAACTAAAGCCCAATCAAATTCCTGTAGAACGTTTACCCCTTGTACAAGTGAAAGGCAAAAAAGATCCCCTACAAGTCTATCGCGTTCTCTGGGAAGAACTCCCCTATCAAGATACCTTAAATGTAGAAGAAAGTTGATGAGATAGCCTTGGGAGTTACGAAAATAAGGAAGTTTCAAGTGATTTGACGGATTAGACCCTTCCCTTTTACCCTGTACAAGTGTCTATGACTTGGTAAATATGACTGTGAAAAAAATTTGGCTTTTGTGTTTGACCCTGGCAGCGATCGGTTTATCCCTCGTTATCCCTCCCTCCGCAGATGCTAGAATTGCTCCCTGTCCCTCCCGTCCCCTCTTCCTGAGAACCCCCCTAGAATGTCGGATAGCGATCGGTGACTTGCATCCCACCCAACCCGTCGTTGGCAGGTATCAAGTCCAATATCAAGTCGCATTTTTAAGGGTCATCGAGCGTGGAGAATCCTCTAACTATGCAACCGTTGAAGACTATGTAAATCAGCGAAGTGTCCCCGTTGTTGTAGGGCCAGGCAATCAATTTTATATGGTTGACTCTCACCACACCATGAGTTCAATTTGGGAATATTATCAGGGCGATCCCAACATTAGGGTCAACATTGAAATTATTCAAGATTGGAGAAATAGATCCGATTTTTGGTCAGCAATGCAAGCACAAAACTATACCTATTTAGGAACCCCTGGAAATCGGATCGACCCAGACGATCTGCCCCGTAACCTCGGTGAATTAAAAAACGACCCTTATCGGGCCGCAGTAGGAATGGCGCTTAACTGGGGATTTTTTGAGCGACCGAAAGGCGAAAAAATCTTTTTCTACCAATTCAAATTGGCAGATTGTTTAAAAGAATTTGGCTTAATCTTACCGGATGAAATCAACCGTTCCCATGTGTATCAAACCCTAGCCATGATTCACGATCCTCAGTACACCTATGGCAACAGTTCTGCCTGTACGATTCCTTCCCCTCAAGAGTTATCTTTAGAAGCGATTGCCCAACAACAAGAACGATAATTAGCAAATCCGGGGTAACTGTTCGCCACTGAGCCAATCCAGAATTCGACTGGCTCCAATCTGACTGGTTAGACTCACCTGACCAGAAAACTCAGAAGTTGCTTGTTTTCCTACTTGTCCAATCACCGATGCTCCTATGTCTGCTTCTGAAGTTTCTCTTAAAACCGATAGGGCTAACGCCACATCAGACTGGGGAATAAAGGCCACAAATCTTCCCTCATTCGCAACATAGAGGGGATCGAAACCCAGAATTTCGCAAGCTCCGCGAACATCTTCTCGAACTGGAATTAAGGATTCATCAATGTGCAAATTCAATCCCGAACTGAGGGCAATTTCATTTAACGTACTGGCTAATCCTCCTCTTGTTAAATCCCGCAAACAATGGATGTTCACCCCGGCTTCGAGTAACCGGAGAACTGGTGCTGCAACAGGAGCGGAATCACTTTCAATGGTCGTTTCAAAGTCCAATCCTTCACGCACAGCCATAATCGCGATCCCATGCCGCCCTAAATCCCCATTGATTAAAATGGCATCTCCCGATCGCACCTGGTGGGGAGAAATCTCGCTTTTTGACTCAATTACCCCTATACCAGACGTATTAATAAACATCCCATCCCCTTTGCCTCGATCGACTACCTTGGTATCTCCAGTAATAATTTCTACTTCTGCTTGCTGGGCGGCAGCTTGCATCGATCGCACCACCTGCCAAAGCGTCTCCATCGATAACCCTTCCTCCAAGATAAACCCCGCACTCAGATACAGCGGCCTCGCTCCAGCCATAGCTAAATCATTCACTGTCCCATAAACAGCCATCGAGCCAATATCCCCCCCTGGAAAGATGAGGGGATTGACCACATAGGAGTCTGTGGTAAACGCTAGGCGATCGCCCTTTACAGCAAACACACTGGCATCATGGGAAACATCAGGACGACCAAAAACCGGCAAAAACATCTGCTCAATAAGCTGATGCATGAGCTTACCGCCCCCTCCATGGGCTAACAGCACCTGGGGATAGTTTTGGATCGGAATCGGGCAAGATAGGGAAAAATCCGGTGCAGAAGCCATATTCATAGTTAAATAGAGATGAAACAGCCTGGAACTCACGCTCTTTTTCAGCGTCTTCTCATCAAGAGGCTCCAGTTTCAGGTAATTTTAAACCATACCTGAAATCTAACCCTCAATTCTTATCACATGAGCGTTTCTCAGACAAAGATAAGTAGACACAATAGAGATTAGCCTATCCGCTAAACTCTTTACCTGGGATTCTATGCCAGAGTAGATAAAGCTACCCAACTGTTTGCCCACAAGGAGATGTATGCACGTTATGGCCTTTCAACTTTTCCCTTCCCCTCTTAAATTGCTGGCATTTGCCCTAGCTCCCGCTCTCCTAGCTCCAGGAGCTTTGGCCCTAGAATTTCCTCCCACTGGTGGGGTGGGCGCTCCCACAGGAGGAAGTGCTGGGGGTGGAGTCAGAGGCGCTTCTGCTTGCGTCACCCCCCAAAATGAACTCTCCTTAATGGCCTTAAAACCGCCTCAACCAGATAATTATGTCGGTCAAACTGCCAGCGAGACCCCGACCATGTTCTTTTATGTGCCCAAAACCAAAGCCAGATCGGCAGAATTTATATTAGTCGATCGGCAAGGCAATGATGTCTATACTGAGGAGCTAGAACTCTCTAAAGATGGCGGTTTAGTCAGTGTAAACATGACACTACCGGAAGCCATGGGGGATTCAACTGAATATACTTGGTTATTTCTCCTGGTTTGTAATCCCAGTGACCGAGGAGCAGATGAGTCCATTCAAGGGCAAATTCGTCATGTTACTCTAGAGTCAAATGTAATGGCCGCTTTGGAAGAAGCCCAAGCCGAAGAAGACCTACTCAAACAAGCAGAACTGCTGGCTCAAGCTGAAGTTTGGTACGATAGTCTGGCGATCGCCGCTCAGTTACGAGATTTAGATGCTGGCCCTTGGGAAAGTCTCTTGAAATCCGTAGGTCTCGATAAATTAACCCAAACCCCGATGCTTCCCTTAGAAAGAATCACGGAAAATCCTTAGCATCATTAAGATTGTAGGGTGCAGATTCACAGGCAGCATAACTGAAGATTACTGTTTACTGTAACCCTGGGTTCTATGTGGGAAACAATTAAAGATTGGTTATGGCAACAGCGAGGGGTATGGATCGCTACCCCTTCCGTGACTGTAGTGGTCATCCTGTTTCGGTTAATGGGCGCTCTCCAAGGGGGAGAATGGGCCCTATTTGATTTGTATATGCGCTGGCGACCCTTAGAACCTCGCGATCAGCGAATTGCGATCGTCGGTATTAATGAAGCAGATGTAGAAGCGATCGGTCAGGCCATCATTCCCGATCGCATTTATGCCGATCTGCTCCAGAAACTAATCGCCATGGAACCGAGGGCCATTGGTTTAGATATTTACCGAGATTTACCCGTTGAACCCGGGCATCAAGACCTAGTAGAAGTTTTTGAGAATACTGATTATTTGATCGGCATTGAAAAGGCAGTCGGAAATGACCAACGCGATCGCGTCGATCCACCTCCCGCCCTAAAAGCCAAAAATCAGGTGGGAGCCAACGATTTATTGCCCGATGCCGATAGTAAAGTGCGTCGGGCGTTAGCCTTTCTGGAAACTCCAGAAGGGGAAACCATTTATGGTCTACCCCTTTATCTGGCTCTACTCTATCTACAACCCGAAGGCATTGCGCCCGAAGTCATACGTGAAAACACTTGGCGTTTAGGAAAAGGACTCTTTTCTCCCATTGAAGCCAATGCTGGGGCTTACTTGGGCGAAGCAGAGGGTGGATATCAATTAATCCTCAATTATCACGGCCCAAGTGAGTCCTTTGAGACAGTTTCCCTGATGGATGTCTTGGAGGATCGAGTCCCAGATGATTGGGCGAGCGATCGCATCGTTTTAATTGGTGCAGTGGGAGAATCCTTTCAAGACCTCTTTCCCACACCCTATACCATGACCCCCTCCCAACGGATGGCAGGAGTGGAAATTCACGCCAACATTACCAGTCTGATCCTGAGTTCTGCCCTAGAAGGACGACCCCTGATTCAAAGCTGGAATGAAACTCAGGAAAACCTATGGATTCTCTTCTGGGCCTGGGTCGGAGCCGTTTTAACCTGGAGATTACGCCATAGTGGAGGCTTAAACACATCCGCCATCCGTAAGGCGATCGCTCCAATTGCCACCATCCCCCTGTTAATGGCAATCACCTATGGAGCCTTTTTAATCGGATGGTGGTTACCCGTGATTCCCCCCCTCCTCAGCTTAGTTGGATCTTTAGTGGTCATCACTGGGTATATTGCTCGCACTGCTGGAGATATCCGCAAAACCTTTGGCCGCTATCTGAGCCAGGAAATTGTAGCTACCCTATTGGAGCATCCCGAAGGCCTAAAGTTAGGCGGTGAACGACGCAAAATTACCATCCTCACCTCCGATTTACGGGGCTTTACCGCTTTATCTGAGCGCCTTTCCCCAGAAGAAGTGATTAAAATCCTCAACTTTTATCTCGGCCATATGGCCAATGTAATCACCGAATATCAAGGAACCATCGATGAATTTATGGGGGATGGCATTTTAGTCTTATTTGGCGCTCCCATTCCCCGTGAAGATGACGCTCAAAGAGCGATCGCCTGTGCGATCGCCATGCAACTGGCCATGCAACAGGTCAACGTGCAGATGAAAGAATGGGACCTCTCTGCCCTAGAAATGGGAGTTGGCATCAATACCGGTGAAGTCGTCGTCGGTAATATTGGCTCCGAGAAACGCACCAAATACGGTATCGTCGGCTCTCAAGTCAATTTAACCTATCGGATTGAATCTTACACCACCGCCGGCCAGATTTTAGTTTCTGAATCCACCCTGTTGGAAGCCGGCCCAGAAGTCAAAATCAATGGCGAGAAACAAGTCACCCCCAAGGGAGTCAAAACCCCCATTACCATCTATGATATCGGCGGTATCGGTAGCCCCTACCAGCTTGAGCTACCCAAAGAAGAAGAACATTTTGTACCCCTCCCTCAAGCCCTTCCCCTCCAGTATGCTGTCCTAGAAGGTAAAAATATTAGCGATCGCGTCAATCAAGGCCAGTTAATTGCCCTATCCGAAAAAGGCGCAACCATTCTGGTAACCCCAGAATCCGGCGATCGAATTCCCTCCGGATTGACCAACCTAAAAATTAATTTCTTTAAGGATGAACAACCCGAAAACCGTCAAGATGTTTATGCCAAAGTGCTAGACGACAATCGATCTAACGATCAGTTCTCCATCCGATTTACCTCTAAACCCCCCCCCGTAGAAGCCAAGTTAAAGGGGTTATATGAGGCCATCTCTAAAACCACCTAATTGTACAGCCATAGACAACTCTAAAACTGTCACACCCCCTAGCAACAATTTACGGATACCTTTCGACTGGGGGGGTACTGGAGAACAGAACACCTCTCTTGTACACTGCTTAAATTAAGTCTACTCATTCCTTCTCAAACTATGAATAAATCACTCCTCTCCCGTTTAACTGCTATTGCCACCACTACTGTCCTTGGGATGACCACCTGGGTGTCTACCGCTCGCGCCTTCTTCGATCATAGCGAAGTCCAGCAAAATGACTTTATTGCGATCGCCGCTCCACGAGGTACAACCGCCCATCAACTCCTCATCTTGGAACAAAAATCCAACACCCGTCAATGTTGGAGTGAAAGCGGCCAAAGCCCCACCATTGTTAATCCTCTTTTGCTCAATTTTGACTTTACCGGTATTTGTGGCCGCAGCACCGATAGTAACGGATTTTCCATCCGCGTCAACAATCAAGATCTAGCCCTCCAGTACAGCCTACGAATCGTCAATCGCAACAATGATTTAGTCCTAGTTGGATCATCCAATACCCCAGGAGGCCCAGAAATAGAAATTGGTCGCACCTATGGCGCAACCTCCGATTTTGTCAAAATTCATCTCAATCCCGGTTGGCGGTTTGCTAAACGCTCCTATGAAGGTCAAACCCTTGGCCATGTATACCTGCTTAACGATCAACAATTAAGCTCCTTGATTGGTACATCCCCTAATCCAATCGATCCCAATCCAGTCGATCCCAATCCCGTTGACCCCAACCCCGTTGACCCCACTACTCCCAGCTTTAAAGATATTGCTAATGATATTTATGCCACTGAAATCAATCAAGCAGTCGATATCGGTTTTATTTCTGGCTTTGCCGAAGATAGCACCTTCCGTCCCCAAAATCCCCTCACACGAGAACAATTAGTATCAATGGTTTTAGAATCTCTCAAAACCATTCCTGGCACTAACGTCAATATTCCCACCAATACCGCCACAACTCCCTACCCTGATGTAGCCTCCTCTCGATGGAGTGCCGCCAAAATTCAATGGGCAAAAGACAACAACATCGTCAGTGGCTACACAGATGGCACATTTAAGCCCGCTCAATCCGTCACCCGTGCAGAATTAATGGCAGTTCAACGCCGTGCAGCCGAGTTTGCCCGTAAAACTAGCGGCTTAAATCCCGAACTTCAAGCCAAACAAGATCCCCAATCCTTTAGTGATGTTGAAAATCATTGGGCCTCCGATCTGATTAGCCAAATGTCTACCTATTGCTCTGTGGCTTCCCCCTTAAATGAATCCGGGACTCAGTTCGTTCCCAACGATAACGCTCGTCGCAACTATGCCGCAGCCGCCACATTACGGATGCTTAATTGTGTGAAATCCGATATTACCACTGCTTCTGCTCAGTAACCTTCAGGGTTGCTCTGAAAACCTTGGACGGAGCAAGCTCCGTCCTCCTTCTTAGCACCCGCTTATATCAGCTTAAACCCCAAGGGCGTGGGAGTTAGTCCCTCATTGCCTCATCATCTGAATCTCTTTACTCTTATTGTAAAACCAAACTCAAACGCTGAAACCCTTGATTTCACTAGGTTTCCAGAAAAATCTCAAAAAACTTTGAAAAAAGGGTTGACAAAGCAAGAAAGGATTGGTTATATTCGTATTTGTGCTTGAGAGGACGGCAGCAAACCACTGACCCCTTCTCGAAGCCACCGAACCTAGAAAATTCTATAGTTTGAAAGCCTAAGCTA
>NZ_JAQPOK010000074.1 GCF_030068445.1 Roseofilum halophilum BLCC-M91
GCGGTAATGGGTAATGGGTAATGGGTAATGGGAAAACCATTTTTTACGCTAGAGTGCCCATTCTTCAGGCTTTTCATGGGACAACACTCTCAAGGAACATTTCGATTACTGTACCTCATAACATCGAAAAACGCTGTATTGTTTTAGCCTTTCGCGAACCTTTGATGCGTCCTTACACAGGATTTGCTGTTAATTAATGGGTATAAGGATGCGTTAATAACGCACCCTTATATCCAGTCCGGTTCATGGTAAAAGAGAAGCGGGCAAGATGCCCGCACTCCTCCAATCCCTTGATATTAATGGAGTGGGAGCGTCTCGCTCCCTAGATTTTTAATTATAGTGTTTCCTCCTCTGAAGGTGTGGGTTCTACTTGAGGGGATGGAGTCGAGTTTTTCAAGCTCATAAACCCAAAATAGATACCGACAAAAACTCCAGCAACCGCAGCTAATGCTCCCAGTGCTGCCCACTTGGTATTATGACGCTCTTCAAACCAATCGAAATTGAACCCATATCTCCCTAATAGATTCAACCATACTTTCACGGTTTGCGGTCGATCCTTTCGCTCAATTGCCATTCCTTATCGGGTTTAATATCTAAATGCACTAACCCCTTTTTATGGACAGCGATTAACGCTTCTCCAATTTGGCGAATATAGCGCAGGGCTTCTTTTTCGGGTAAAACTCGCTTGTCTAACTTGTCTAAACTCAGAGCGCAAATATATTCTAGAGGCAAACAAACCAACTCATTACCAAAACTATCCCTTTCTGTAAATTCTTCATCAATCAATTGCACCACATGGGGATGGTCGCATTTGCTTAATTTGGTCGCTTCTCGATGTAATTTATCATTTAGTTTTTTAATTTCCTCTGACGATTTGCGTGTGCTATTTTCGTCAAACATCCGTAATGTTTTAATCACCAAACGTTCATCTTTACGATCGCCTGCCGTATGATAGGCTAACAGAGTTTGGGAAAAACGCCCCGATCCTAATACTCTCTCAACCGTATATTTACTGTTATTGAGCTTACGTTTTTGAACCATAACCCAAATCTCCCCAGGGCCGATAACCCGTAATTATACCCCCTCTGTCTTTCTCCGTGCCTCTGGGGTTGAATTGAATAGGCGATCGCCCACTGACCCGGATTCCGATCGGTCTATAATAGGGAACACGGCTCTAAATTGGCCCTCCCCAATCATGAAAATTCGACGCAAACGAACCGTTCGAGAAACTGTGCAACCGAAAACCCAGTTGCCAAAGTCTCGTCCTTGGGTCGATCGCAGCAGTGACTCTACAAGTAAGAGCGAACAGGAAAAGTCTGTCGCCCCTACTGTGCCCTCTTTACCCGTGAACTCTGGGGGAGTGTTGGGTAGAGTTTCGACTTTAGCGCCACAGGAGAATTTATACCGATCGCCGACTCCCCCGAAAAACTCCCGCCATCGCCTCTATCCCCAGCATCTCCCTAGGCGCGATCGCACCATTTCTCCATCCCATAAATCGCCACTTTTGTCAACCATTCGGCGATCGCCAGAACCTCAGTCTATAACTCCCCCCAAACGCCATCTCAATTGGGGGCATCTATCCTCATCCCTACAACGAGAACCGGACGACTCCCCCATCACCCCCTGGAAACCAGCTCACCTGTTGCAGCGCCAAAGCATTATTCAACGCAAAGACGATTCTCCTGGAGCCACAACTAAACCGGCTTCTGCACCTCCCCTAGAAACAGCTCAAGACTTACGAGTACAAGACTTAGCCCCACAAACAGAACGCGATGACAGCACCCCAACCCCTCCACCCACAGACTCAGAGCAAGATCTCACCGAAAATCTCGATCCTCAACAACAGAAAATTGAACTCGATCGGGCAATTAATGAGTTATTAGCCGCGCGATCGCAATTTCTAGAAAATTGGGGACAGAACACAGCAGAGAATCAATCTCAATTAGAGGCGATCGAGAAATGGATTGAAAAGAAAGCGGCTCAATCCGGTTACTCCGATCTTTTCTACATCTATAAAAACCAAGACCCCTTAGCAAGGGCAATGATTTTATCCCAGCTAGGGATCGGTAGCTTTTCCTTAAAAGAAGCCAAATCTAAACTCAAATCCAGACAACTGAGTAAATTCGGTCGTAAAGGCTTTGATTGGCAAAAGTTTTCTGACGCATTGCAAACCGTTAGAGCCGTTAATCCTTGGGATGATACCTTTATCCGGGATATATCCGAACTCGGTGGCGCTGTGGCTGCCGTGGGTTCGGCCTCTATATCTCAGGTGGCTAATCTGGTTGGGGGTCAAGCCGTTGCCGATTGGAGTAGTGAAGTGGCTTCCCTGCTGGGAGTTGTGGGCCTACTAATTACAGCCTATCGAGAATATACAGAACTTTTAGCCAATAACGATCTCGCCCTCTATAAAACTCGCGTTGGTAAGCTCGGTTCTACCCTAGCCGATATCGGCCGCTATACCAGTACCGGACTGGGAACCTTATCCACCGCCAGCGAAAATACAGGGATACTCCATACCCTGGGCAGTGGACTATCAACAGCAGCAGCCACATCCGCAGCCGGAGCCTTTGCCATTGTTGGCGGGGCGATTAATGTCGGGGTAGGAGTGAGTCAATATCGTCAAGCAGGGCAAAATAAGAAAGAGTTAGAAGATCTTGGCGATCGCCAAGATCTCGATAGCGACCTGACCAAAGGGGCAAAACTCGGCGCAGAAAACCAAGGTTGGGATCAAAAAGCGGGTGCAGCCAAGATTGCTAAAGGAACTGCCATGATCCTTGGAGGCGCTCTATTATTAGCTGGACTTGGGCCGGCTGGATGGATTGCTCTGGCTGTGGCTGGGGTGATTGGCGGTACGATCGCTTTAGCTAAATATTTTAGTTGGCGTAAGCGGAAAACTGATTTTGTGGATCAAGAGTTAGGGGTTAATGAACGATATCACCGGCATACGGGTCGAGATGTAAAAACCGGATTTATGGCAACAAAATTTGGTTTGTCTAAGCAAGAGAAAGCACGAGATCAGATTAGAAATGATACATTGAAACAGCAAGGGTTTGTGAGTGCAGATCAATATTATTTCTATCGCTTGAATCAAATGGCTGGAAAGATCCTAGAGAAGGCACAATCAGAAATACAAGTCTTGCAACAGCGAGACGATCTGCAAGGGGATGGGGCGAAAACGGATAAGACTAAACTGCGTGATTATCTGCAAGCCAACGATCTCGATCCGAGACAATATCCAGGATTGTGTATCTTGATTGGGTTAGGTCTGAAGCTTACAGTTAAGAGAATTGCCAATAGCCGATTACCGGGGCAAAGTAATGTGGTTAAGCAGCTTGATTATAGTAGTTAGGGGGAATCATGGAGCGTTCAGAGCATCCCCATGAGTTGTTGGTTTCCATTCAAGAAACCCTAACCACTTGGGAAATTGAAAATCAATGGATTGAACCGACTGAAGAGGTTCCCTATTATGGTCTGATTGCCAGGTTTTATCTGTTAGATGGAATCCCAGTCGATTGGCAGTTTTGTCTCTTGCCGAAAATGCATGAACGTGAAGATTTTGCTACGCAGGAATTCTTACAATTGTTTATTGAGTTAAGCAAAAATGTTACTCCCGAACATCTTGATCGAACGTTACGAGCGATCGCTCAAATCAATTTAAACTTACCCTTTGGTGCATTTGGGGTCGTCGAAGATTCACACATTCTCTACTTTAAGCATAATACCTTAATCGATATCAGGGGCGATGCTGCCATCACCCTAGACATTCTCCAAAATCAATGGAGTATTATCCTATACAGTCTAAATTGTTTTTTTGAATCCTTAATGCAAACGTTGGAGAATTGACTACACTAGGTAAGATTGCACTCAAAAAGCCTGTTCTCATGTTCACCGATATTTTCCCTTTCTCCTTTTCGCTCGATACAACGGCGATCGCCGGAACCACCCTGTGGTCTCTGGGTCTTTACTTAGGCTTTTCTCCCCTTGGAGATTGGATTATGCTGCAACTGAGTCGGTGGTTTAACTTTGCCGAACGCAGTCTCTATACCTCGGTCGAAGAGTTCGAGCGCACCAGGGAAAGTCGGGAAGCGCAAAATGCCTTTTATGCCTCCTTATTTAGTATCATCCCTTTTCTAATCGTAGGTGCTGTATTTAACTGGGCCGTAGAAGTGACCCTAGGAAAGAGTTGGGCCATTAGCATGGGATTATTAGCCTGCGTTGCTTGTGGGGTTTATGAATTAGGACGCAGAGATGGTCAGTAATCGGGTTTTCCTTTTTTTTGAATTCTTTGATAGGGTGGTTTTTCCGGACGTGATATGAGTCCCCAAAGCTTTGTACAACAAGAGTTGTGCCTCTTACCTTGTGCCTAATGCCAAGGGCGATCGCGATCCATGGGGCCATTGTCGTGATATGGTTACTGGAATTAGGCGGCTATGAGAAACTGAAATTGAGTCGCCCATGAATGATCCTCAACTTTGAGCAAACTTTAGAACTGCGATCGCATGGCAATTTTACACGGGAGTTGGTTAACTCAACATCAATTTGTGATTTGGGCAGAAACTTGGCGACGAGTTGCCCCGGAAGACTGCACTCCCTCACCTTTTGCTATTGCGCCCCATCCCTTTGCCCTGAGTGCATCGGAACTGCAAACTTGGTTACAGTCGAGCCAGATCCCGGAGTCGGTGCAAATGGCTCTAGCCGAGGTGGAGACGGTGGCGATCGCCCCCCTGCAACTTGCTTTACCCACGTTAATCGAGTTTCCCGCCCCTGCACCGAAATCGAAACGTAAGAAAAAACCGAAAATTGTTTGTACTCCCCTATACTCGATCGCCTCTTCTGAAGAGGTCGATCCCCCTACATCCCCCTTAGAAAAGGGGGGTTGGGGGGATCTCCATCAACCGGATAAAAACGCCAAGTGCTATATCACCCTTCATCCTTGGCATATTGAGGCACTCTGTCTCACTGCTGCACAAACTTTGCCCTTTCTGCAAAGTCTGCCTCTGGGGTTATTGGATTCTCAGCCAGCTTGGTTGGGCGCGGATCTGCGCTTTTGGTCTCATATTAGCCGGTGGAGTCTGGACTTACTCGCGCGGTGTAAATTTTTGCCCACCCTCAAAACTGGGGCGGAGGGTTCTTCGATCGCTCAATGGCAACCCTTGCTCGATAGTCAGAGCGATCGCCAGCGCTTGAGCCAATTTAGCCGCCTCATGCCCGGTAGTTGTCACACCTATCAACCGGCTGACGATCGTCTAAAGCTGGATTTTCCCACGGCTCCCAAAACCTTGCTGTGGGACTTTTTGAGCCACATCCTCAACGCCGAGATCCAGACGCAGGAGACTCCCCTACCGAATGTGAAAGGGGCGATCGCCCAATGGCTACAAAGCTTAACCGGTAGCGGCAAGCCCCTCTCTCCCACCCCCGAAATAGAGAAGCTCAAAACCACCCTAACCGAATGGATGGCTCCCATCCAGCAGGTGCATCAGGGGAGCGCCTTTAGCACCATCTTAAAACTCCATCCTCCCCAAGGAAAAAGCCAAGATTGGTTACTAGAATATGGCCTGCAATCAGTGGAAAATCCCGATTGTGTGGTTGATGCCAATACCATTTGGAATAATCCCGTAGAATCCTTAGTTTATCAAGGCTATACCGTTTACCATCCCCAAGAAACATTTTTAGCCGGATTAGGTTTAGCCTCGCGCATTTTCCCTCCCTTAGAAGAAAGCTTAAACACTTCCCAACCCCTATTTTGTCGCCTCAATCCCCAACATGCCTATGAATTGCTGAAAACGGGAGTGGGGCGATTGCGAGATAGTGGCTTAGGCGTAATTTTACCTCCTTCTCTCGCGCCCGAACAAGGATTTTCCAATCGCTTAGGATTGAGTTTAGTTGCCGATACCCCCAAACACAAGAAAAGCGATCGCTTAAGTCTACAAAGTCTATTGCAATTTAAGTGGGAACTCACTTTAGGAGGACAGCGGGTTTCTAAAAAAGAATTTGACCAATTGGTAGCCCTCGATTCTCCCTTGGTGGAAATTAATGGGGAATGGGTGGAACTGCGCCCCCAAGATGTGCGCGTCGCTCAGGAGTTTTTCACCAAGCGTAAAGACCAAATGAGTTTATCCCTAGAGGATGCCCTCCGCATCAGTACCGGGGATACGCAGATGGTGGAAAAGCTGCCAGTGGTGGACTTTCAGGCTTCCGAGCGATTAGGAGAATTACTGACCCGTTTGATGGAGCCGCGCACCATTGAGGCGATCGCCCCTCCAGAGACCTTTAAGGGACAGTTGCGCCCCTATCAATCCAGGGGCGTGGGGTGGTTGGCATTTTTAGAGCAATGGGGCTTAGGAGCCTGTTTAGCCGACGATATGGGGCTAGGGAAAACCATTCAGTTTTTGGCATTTTTGTTAGTGTTAAAACAGCAGAAAAAGCTCAAAAAACCCACCTTATTAGTTTGTCCCACCTCCGTTTTAGGCAATTGGCAACGGGAAGCCAAACGGTTTGCCCCCAGTTTGCAGATGGTGCTACATCATGGGGATAAGCGAGTTAAAAATAAGCAATTTCTTAAAGCAGTTGAGGGGAAAGATCTGGTGATTACCAGCTATCCCCTGGTATTTCGAGATCAAAAAGACTTGCAAGCGGTAGAATGGCAAGGGGTGGTGTTAGATGAAGCTCAAAATATTAAGAATCCCCAGGCAAAACAGTCCCAAGCAGTGCGCGAGTTAACCTCAGAGTTTCGTATTGCCTTAACAGGAACGCCCGTAGAGAATAGATTGCAGGAACTCTGGTCAATTATGGACTTTCTTAATCCTGGATATTTGGGAAATCGGCAGTTCTTCCAGCGCCGGTTTACGATTCCGATTGAGAAATACGGCGATCGCCAATCCTTGCAAACCCTGCGATCGCTCTCCCAACCCTTTATTCTGCGGCGCTTGAAAACCGATCGCACCATTATCGAAGATTTGCCCGAAAAGCAAGAAATGACCGTTTTCTGCGCCCTCTCCCACGAGCAAAAGCACCTCTATCAAGACGCGGTAGAGAAAGCCCTAGCAGAAATTGAGCAAGCCCAAGGCATTCAACGCCATGGGGAAGTTTTGGCGCTGCTGACGAAGTTAAAGCAGATTTGCAACCATCCAGAGCAGTTCCTAAAAAAGCGCAAACTGAAACAGCCAGAAAACTCCGGGAAACTGATGCGCCTGCGGGATATGCTCGAAGAAGTCATTGATGTCGGCGATCGGGCCTTAATTTTCACCCAATTTTCCGAATGGGGCAAATTGCTCAAACCCTATTTAGAACAAGAATTTCAATCCGAAGTTTTCTTCTTATACGGCAGTACAAAAAGAGCGCAAAGAGAAGAAATGATTGATCGCTTTCAACATGATCCCCAAGGGCCAAAACTGTTTATTCTCTCTCTAAAAGCCGGAGGTGTTGGACTAAACTTAACCCGCGCCAACCACGTCTTTCACTTTGACCGATGGTGGAATCCCGCCGTAGAAAATCAAGCCACCGACCGAGTATTTCGCATCGGTCAAACCCGGAATGTACAAGTCCATAAATTTGTCTGCGAAGGCACATTAGAAGAAAAGATTAACGATCTCATTGCCAGCAAGCAAGAACTCGCCGAACAAGTCGTAGGTTCGGGAGAAAATTGGTTAGCCAATTTAGACTCCAATCAACTGCGCGATTTATTATTATTAGAACAGTCAGAAAACTAGATCTTGCTTATGTCAGAACTCGTGCTTGGGCAATTTCTCTGTCCCCGATCGCCCGCACTTGAGCATTAAATAAAGAAACAATCGCGATCGTTTTCCCGGTAATGGTGATAAACTCTACTTCGTAGCCCAAACCCTCTGGATGGACTAATACCACTGTACCGATATCGCCAGTTTTTAAATGATATTCTGGTAAATCTGTGGTTAAAACAACTCGATCTAATTCACTAATCATTTTAAATAATCTGAGAAATTTTAGTTAGAGTGGATAGGCGCTGATCAGTCTAGGAGTATCATCTCCAGTCGCTAGAAACCAAACAGAACGAACTGCTGGGTTTCTACCATCTGGGGTGACGAGTTCACCTTCAATAACATACCTTGTCCCAAAAGGGGATGCTTCTATTTTAGCTAATTCATGGTCAGCCGCATGATTGATGAAAGCAGTAGCCATGATTTCCCATTCATCAACGGTAAACCCAAACTTGAGAAAAAATTGTGCCTTACTTTTGCCGTCAGGATGAGTGAGTGATAGTAAATATGCGGTAATTTTTTTCTGGGGTGCGATCGCTTGCTCATAATTCGGTAGCTTCAAGCTATGTCTCCTATTGGCTCAAGGAATAAAATCTATGATATACAGCGCTTCGCGCGGTAATGAGGTACAGTCAGAAAAGATCCCCCTAAATCCCCCTTAAAAAGGGGGACTTTTACTGCCCCCCTTTTTAAGGGGGGTTGGGGGGATCGAAATGTACCGCATAGCAGCGAAAACTGCTGTAGTATCTAAAACAACCTTTATCACACCGTTCTATTCCGGCGAACATCGCGCACAATCTCACAAATTTCTTCGGTACTCAATTGATTCGGATCGTTCCCTACTGCTTCCAGATTTTGCTCCCATTTTTCCCAATCAAATCCAGAAGATTGCCCTACCTTAGACTTGGTTAAGGTAATCGTATCTCCCGTAATCGAGACTAAATATTGTTCGCCAGGATTCAAAATAGATTGCAATTCTGCTGGTAGTTCCAGCGTCTTGTCTGGAGTAACGGTAATCGTCAGCGATTTAAAATTTTCCATAATAATATCAGTCAAAATACAACATTTTTCTACTTTTATCAATAGTGTGATTTAAAATTTATTCACCAGCCAATTGTAATATCAGTCGATACAAATCAGGACTAATACGAAAGTCAACCTCCTGAATTAACCGATCCATTAAGGGTTTCACTTCCGTAATAAAATCATTATTCTTAGCTTGTACTAGAATTCCCAATAAACCAACAACATTTAAGCCTAATTCCTCAGCTAGTGCGCGTCCTCTCCGTTCATCCATCAGCACCAAATCTGTATTCATTTCTAATGCTAATGCGATCGCCTCTGCTTCACCTAAATCGATGTTCTCTCGACTACCCTGAAGCATCGCTACCTGCTGCCCATTAGCCACTGCCTGAGTTTGAATCCAAGGTAAAGTTTGTACCTCTTCAGTTCCTGGTACAACCTTCCCAATGCCCACCATTTCGTTGTAAACTGCTACCGGAATAATCACATGATTATACAACTGACGGAGCAGATCGAGTTGACCGATCGCCGCTAGGTTTGTAATCGGTGATGTATCACTAATAACAATCACAATAAACTCAGCGATCGCAACGTCTTCATATCCGCTTCAAACGCCTCAACATCATAGTTCAGATACAAATTCCGCTTGGCCAGTTCATGCTGAAATTCAATCACCGTTAAACCCGTCCATGCACGGACTTTTCCACTGCTGATTTTGCCTTGGTCATAAAGCAGTAGGGCAATTTCTAGTTTTAACTCATCCTCGGTCATTGAACTCGCTTGGAGGATATCGTCAGGAATCATTAAAGCCATAATATCAATTAAAAATTAAAAATTAAAAATTTAGGGGTTCTTGGTTGATTTCGTGTTGGCTATAATCGCGCCGATAATGCCGGTGACTTCTTCCGTTTCTGCTTTTAAGTCTTGTAAACGAGCTTCAGAAATCATATCACTCGCCAGCAACAGACGTAACCAATAGTCCGTCTCGCGGGCTTCTTTCAAGGCAATATTAAGTTTATTCACAAAATCTGCCTTACTTTGAGCCGCTTGCGCCTCCTCTACATTAGCACCAATCGAAGTGCCAGAGCGCAGCAACTGCTTTCCTAATGTTTTCCCCACTCCCGAATCCTGTTCTTCCAGATACTGGCAGAGTTTAACAATTCTCAACGCCAACTTAAAAGTCCGCTCGCAAATATCCTTCTTCTGCATTCTTATTTAATCGATCTCTACAAATCATTTTTAACGGGACTTAAACAAGAAGAATATTCAAATTAGGTTATAATAGTGTCCATAAGGCTGTTTCACGTAGTTGTTTACCTGATGAAAGAAACTACCCCATCCGCCATGCCCGCTTGCTTTGAGAGATGGTGTCAAAAATTTGACGATTTGTTGAGAACCAAGGCACAAAAAACCGGATTTCGACATTACTTGGGAGGACTGCTAGGAGAAAGCGAACGGAAGAACCTGACTCAAATGGCCAATAATGCCGTCGGTGTAGTCTACAATAGAATACATCACTTTTTAACAGATGCTCCCTGGGATAGTACCCAAATCAATGACCGTCGTCTGCAAGTGATGAACAAGTGTTCTCAAACGAGGATCAAGTCAGGATTTGCCCTGATTATCGATGATACGGGACATCGTAAAAGTGGCAACTTTACCAGTGGAGTAGGGCGGCAGTATCTGGGAGAAATAGGAAAGACAGATAATGGAATGGTGGCAGTAACGACCCATTTGTACGATGGCAGCAAAAGCGTACCATTAGATGTAGAATTATATCAACACGCCAGTTCATTGCCAAAAGGAAAAGAAGACGAAGAGTTTGAGAAAAAACCGGAGTTAGCAATCAAGTTAATAGAGCGGAGTTTATCCAGAGGGTATCGACCAGAAATCGTCCTAGTGGATGCGGGGTATGGCAATAACAGTACCTTCCTCAAAGCTCTAGAAGAAAAAAAGCTAAAGTATATAGCAGGAGTAGCAAAAAATCGGAAAGTAATAATAAAAGAAAGGGAGGAGAATGAGAAAAAAATCCGTCTAGACGAGTTAGCCCAAAGCATAGTGTCAGAGGAATTTGAGGCAGTTGAACTCAAGGTAGAAAAACCCAAAACCGTATGGGTAGCTCTAGTGAAAGCCAGAACCCTAAGTGAAAAAGAAGTGAGAACATTTGCTATCGTAATGAATGCAAAAAACGTTTCAGAAGCGACAGAAATTGACTATTTTATAACTAATGTCAAGTCAGAGAAAGTAACAGCCGAGTGGCTAGTTCTCACTTACTCTAAAAGGAATTGGGTGGAAGTATTTTATCGAGAAGTGAAGGGATGGTTAGGTTGGAGAGAAGCACAAGTGCGAGATAAAAAGAGCTTACTGCGTCATTTTCTTCTAGTGTTTTGTGCTTATACTTTTATCATTTACCATAAGTTAACGGGCGGGCTACGAAGGCAATGGGCCAATCGACCATTAAACACATTTGCAGAAGCTTTGTCAGCCTTTCGTGCAGCAATTTCTTTTCGTTTCTATAATTGGCTCGACCAAAATTGGGACGTATTCGCCGCTCATCAAGAGGATTTAGGCTGGGTTTGGCGTTGATACTTGTTTAAGTCCCGTTAGCTGGTCAATATCACTTCGCTCTAATTCTGGATTTTCTATTTGATCTTTAATGTTCCACTTATTATACTTCGCTCGATCGCACAATTCTTTTTTGGTAATTCTTCCTTCAGTGATTTTCGCGGGTAAATCCCCATTACTGGAGCCAAAAATTAAAACTTTAGCCGCTTCAATTAATGCTTCACTATCTTCTCCTGTTGACCAATCGAGAGCCTTTCTTCTAGCTTCAATCTGTGTTAGTTGCTCATCTGTAGCTTGTAGTTTCTCACTCTTAGGCATTACACCATTAATAGTATTTTGTCAAGATCAGGTTTTGATCGGGTTTCGATCTTTCTTGTGCCCTCCGATTAGGGTGGTATCAACCCAAAGAAATGCTGCTCGCAGTCGCGGGGAAACCCAACAACTGCAAACAACAAACAAGGCTATCTCTATTTAACCATGAGCAGCATCTGGGGGATTGTTTACCGATGTATAAATCATGAAAAGTCAAGAACGGATGAAAACGGAAACCGATCGCCAACACATTGCTCGTCTGATCGGTGATGCAGCCAATAACCTGGATACGGCGAATGATTTGAGGTTTGAAGTACAAGTGCCTGCCAATTCCCCCGTGTCGCCGACTGATGATCCTTTAGTGGCGAGTATTCGGATGGAGTATGGAATCACCATCTTTATCCAAATCCTGATTTTACTGATCATTTGGTTCCGTGGTCGTTAATTCCCAGATTGTAAGAAGGTTTGCACCGTTCCATCTGGGTTAAAGACGACACGCAAACTCGGTTGCAGATTGCCCTCTAGGGGAGAAACCAAGGGTTCACCGAGTAAGGGAATTCCGGTGCGATCGAGGTAGGTGGCGGCGGTTTCTCCTAGGGGTGCAATCCCTGCCACTGTGCCATCGGAATTGAGGGTAATATTATATTCAATGGTTTTATCTAAACTTTCTGGGGGAGTCCAGCGCTCTTCAAAATAGCGCCGGGCTTCAGCGACTTGGGGGATATTATCAAATAGGTTATTTGCCCCTCTTGCACTCAAGTCTAACGGAGGGGAGGCGCTTTGAGCTTCTGTGGGGGGAATTACCCGATCGAGTTCCGTGGGGGGATTCTCTAAGGATGGGGCAGGGGCAAGGGGGGGGAGTTCGGCTTCAGGAGCGGGCAAAATAGCCGTGGATTCGGGTTCTTCTAGAGTTGTTGGGGGGGGGATAGAGATACCTTCGGAAGGGGGACTAAAGACCGGCTCAGGGGGCGGAAAATTGGGTGCAGGAGGGGGTGCGGAGGTAGCGAGACTTGGAGCTTCGGATGGGGTAAATTCGGGAGTGGCCGATGGGCTAGGAGATGCAGAAGTTGTGCCTCCAACGGGGGGAGGAGGAGGCAGTTTTTCATCGGAGGTCATGGGAGAGGGTGAGGGTGAGGGAATCTCGACGGGAGCGGGGGGAACGGCGGGAGATTGGGCGATGGAGGGGTTATTATAAATTTCTGGGCTAGGCGCTTGAGTGGCGGTTTCAAAGCTTGATTCTGGATAGGGATAAAGGTCTTTGAAAACTATGACGCTGGTGGCGGTGAGGCCAATACCGAGGAGTAAACTGGCGGCGAATCTGAGGGTTGGGTTGGGTTGGGTGATGGGTTTGGCGGTTTCGACTTCTTCCGGGAGAGCCAGGAGATCTAAGTTATATTGTTCGATCGCCGTGGCTAGATCGAACAGTTGCAGAGCGCTGAGGGTAACCGTGAGGTCGTTTTCCTCTTCTCCAAGGGGGCCGAGGTTGAGCTGATGTTGGGTGAGGTGTTTGGGTGCGGTTGGGGGAGACTGGGTGAGGAGGGTTTGTACGGTGGTGGTGACGGTATCACAGAGGGTTTCGAGTTGGGTGCGATCGCCCTTAACGGTGATTTTAGCCTCCATGCCTTCCCGTGGGTCATCGAAGTGTAACCGAAAGCGCAGGTTTTTGATTACCGGTTGTTTCATCCATCGGGAGAGGGGAGAAGATTGACCGATAATTTCTAGGGTGCAGGTGGGTGGGGTATAACGCCGGATGACGGAGGAACTCATGGGGTCAATTAACAATTAACAATTAACAATTAATCATGGGTTTACACGGAGCGGTCGAGGAGGGCTAACCAAAGACGACGGGGGCCTCCGGGACTAGAGTAAAAGAGGAGATCGATTAGGAGTTTGAGGGCTAAGGGGGTAAGCTCATCGGGGGGGGTGTCGTCTCCATCGAGCATTCGCTCTTGATAGGTGTTGGTAAAGGTGTCGAGATAGTCTCCTAGGAGGGAGATGCTATGGAGGGGGCGATCTTCGGCTGTGAGTTGTTCTAGGAGTCCGACGGCACGGCGAATCAGTTCTTGGTGATTTTGGGCTAATTCACAACAGATTAACACGAGCGATCGCGCCTCTTCGACATCGAGTTTCTTCCGGCCGCCACTGCCTTTGCGTAAGGGACTGGCTTGACGCAAACGCCACAAGCTGACGCGATCGCTTACCCCTGGTAAATTGAGTTTACTCGCGGCTTGTAACATGGCTTCGGAGCCAATTCCCGCCAAGGCCTCCAATGCCAGTAAAATCAGATCTAACTGGGCTTTGATATTGTCAAGTTGCTCTGGATCGGGGGTTTGATCCAGGGGCAATTGAGACAATGGGGACTTTGATTTAGGCGACTTCACGGGTGAAGGCATAGTTTAAGCATAGGGGATGGTATTGATTCTAGTGTGAGTGTTACAGGTTTGGAAACCAGTTTTTGCAGAATGGGGACATGGGGCGTTGTGAATAAAAAACCCCCAGTCCGTAAGAACTGGGGGTGAGATAGGAATCAGGGTGCATCTATTGACCCTTGTTCCCCTATATAAAAGACGGCTCCGGATAAAATAAAAATTAGACGCACGTTGAGATAGGACAATTGGCAAACTGGCATCGGCGATCGCCACACCAACGGTGAGAACTCCCCATAATAAAGAATCTGCTTGCGAGAATACCGATCTCAACCCGAACCATTATGAATGCAACTGACCTCGCCTTTACTCCAGCCACAGAACAGGCCCTCCTTATCCGCAACAAACAAGTTTCTCCCCTAGAATTAGTTGAACTTTATCTCGACCGTATCGCCACCTATGACGGCCAACTGGGTAGCTACTTTACCGTCATGGGTGAACAGGCGATCGCCGATGCCAAAGCCAAAACCGAAACCCTGACTAAAAATCCCACCGATCTGCCCCCCTTCTTTGGGGTTCCCATTCCCGTCAAAGACCTCAAACGAGTTAAAGACGTGCGCTGTTGCTTTGGAGTGGCTGCCCTCAAAAATGAAATGGCCACCGAAGATGATGGCATCGTCACCAAACTGCGAAACGCTGGATTTATTCTGCTCGGTAAAACCGCTACCTCCCAAGTCGGTTCCATGCCCTTCACCGAACCCCCCGGCTTTCCCCCTACCCGGAACCCCTGGAACCTCGACCACACTTCCGGAGGCTCTAGTGGGGGCGCTTCTGCTGCCCTAGCTGCTGGTTTATGTCCCATTGCCCATGGTTCAGATGGCGGCGGTTCAGTCCGGGGGCCAGCCGCCTGTTGTGGACTGGTGGGTTTAAAGCCCTCACGGGGGAGAATTTCCTGCGCTCCTGTTGGCGACAGTCTCCACGGTTTAGGAACGAATGGGGTTTTAGCTCGCACCATTGCTGATACGGCCACCTTACTCGATGCTATGGCCGGTTATATCACGGGAGACCCCTATTGGTTACCCGATCCTGCCATTCCTTTTGCCCAAAGTTACCAAAAACCTCTCTCTTCCCTGCGAATTGCCTTTAGTCCTAACCTTTCTGATTTTGGTTCGGCTACCCCAGAGTATCAACAAGCGGTTACTGATACGGCTAAGGTCTTAGGGGATCTGGGTCATCATTTAGAAGAAGCTTGTCCGGCGATCGCCGATATTAAAGAACCGTTTACCATGATTTGGCAGTCTGGAGTAGCTGCTTCTGGTCTACCTTTGCAACTGTTGGAGCCGATCAATCAATGGTTAGCCTCTCGTACGGTGAACGCTGGCCAGTATTTGCAAGCAGCTTATCAAATGCAGAAAATCAGCCGCCGCATTGTGGACTTTTGGGATCGCTATGATGTCTTGCTCTTGCCGGTTTATTTGCATCAGCCGATTAAAGTGGGAGAATGGGCGGGTTTAGATCCGGCTCAAGCTTTTGAAAAGGTCACTCGTTGGATCGCGCCTTGCGCTCCCTTTAATGCTACTGGACAACCGGCGATCGCTCTGCCCGTGGGTTTTGGCGATCGGGGTTTACCCCTGAGCGTGCAACTGGTGGGCAAACCGGGTGCAGAAGCTACCCTTTTATCCTTAGCGGCTCAGTTAGAACCGATTTATAACTGGGATCAATATCGTCCCTCTGCCTATTCCCCATGAATCCTACTGCTGAATATACCTGTGCCTATTGTGGAGAAGTGAATACCACGTTTGTGGATTGGAGCGCTGGCAGCGAGCAATCCTATATTGAAGATTGCCAAGTCTGTTGTCGTCCTAATGTTTTGTATGTTCGCATTGATGAAGAGACGTTCGAGATTGAGATTGATACGGATTATGTGGAATAGTTGTTAAGAGGGTTCGGGTAATTCGGGTTCGGGTAATTCTGGCTCTGGTTCTTCGAGTGCTTCGGAGGCGACTAAACTTTCTTTGAGGGAGCTGAAGGGTTGGGGGAGATCTTCGAGTTGGAAATATTGATGAAATTTAGGGGTGACTTGTAAGCGAAAGGTGCGATCGCCCATTTTTTTGCGTTTACGCACTAATCCCAATTCTACCAGTTCTCCCACATGCTGGTAAGCTCCACTGCCGCGCAAGTCTACTAACTCGGTTTGTAAGATGGAACCGCTTAAGGCAATAGCGGCTAAGGTTCGCAGCGCACCGACTCCTAACTCCGCCGGTAGTAAACTATGGGTGAGTTCTTGAAAGGATTCTCGCAATTGCAGACTATAGCCAGATGGGGTTTCTAAAACTTCTAGGGCACTATCTCGATGAGCATAATCGGAGATTAGCTCAATTAGGGCTTCTTGGGTATCTTCTTTGCTCGATTGGGCCAATTCAGCAAGATCATTTAAGCTAACGGGTTGACCTTTTAAGTACAAAATGGCTTCAATTGTAGTGGCTAAACGGGGCATAATTGGGGATAAAATAACCTAGTAACCCTTTAGTCTAACTGTCTTCCGGTTAATTCGACAAAAATATCTTCTAAGTTGGAAGGGCGAACCATTAAACCGGTTTTATCGGGTTGCTGTTCGAGATAGTGGTTAGCTGCGCCTAAGTCGGGGAAAAAGAGGTAGTCCCAGCGATCGCCTTTTTGTTTGACGACTAAGCCTTCTCCATGTTTTTGTCGCAATTCTGCTAAGGTTCCCAGTTCAATTAAATGTCCCCCATCCATGATACCGATGCGATCGCATAAATATTCCACTTCTTCCATATAATGAGTGGTCAGTAACATGGTCATTCCTTGCTCGTTTAAGCCGCGAATAATTTCCCACAACCGCCGACGGGTTTGGGGATCTAAACCCACAGTCGGTTCATCTAGGAAGAGGATATCGGGTTCGTGCAGCAGCGCTCTGGCAATTTGTAGACGGCGTTTCATGCCCCCAGAGAGGGTTTTTACCCGGTCTTGACGGCGATCGGCTAATTCGACATACTCTAACCATTGATTAATTTTTTCCTGGCGCACTCCGTTAGGAATGTGATGTAAGCGACCATGAAACTCCATATTTTCCCATACGGTTAAATCCACATCAACGCTGGTTTGTTGTAATACCACGCCGATTTTACGCTTAACCTGCTGTCCTTGGCGCACTACGTTATACCCTGCCACCTCGATCTGGCCGTCCGTGGGTCGGGTGAGGGTGGTTAACATGCGAATCGTGGTTGATTTTCCCGCTCCATTGGGCCCGAGCAAGCCAAACATTTCCCCCGGTTGAATGGCAAAGGAGAGATGATCGACGACTGGAACTTGGTTATAGACTTTACAGACGTTTTCTAGAGAGACCGCAGCACCCATAGGGTTTAGAGAGAGGTTGAGAGTTTACTTAACATATCTTAACACTTTCTGGATTGTTGCTCAAGGGTCTGTACAGAAGGGGCGATCGCTAAGTTTTCTGATTCTGCTATATTGGGGTCATCCACTTAGGGTTGGCTCAGGCGATCGCTGCTATTCCCATTAAACTCAACTTAATGATGATTAAGAGACGATTCTTGCTCAAAATGATGGCCACGATGTCTGGTTCTATTGTCTTAGGAAAAAATATGACCAGTTGTTCGGCAGCAAGTTCTCCAGTGAGTCATCGAGTCTCAACTTCCTCCTTTTTCATGCCTGATGAAGGTGAACCCCATTTATGTACTTGGATGGCATTTAGTGCGAGTGCAGATATCTGGGGACGGCAGTATTTTAGAGATGTGCAGGACGATTTGGCCAGAATTGCTAAGGCGATCGTCCCATATGAACCGGTGAAAATGTTAGTGCGAGCAGAAGATTACGATATTGCTTTGGCCAAATGCGGCTCGAATGTGGAATTAATTATTACTCAATTAGACGACCTCTGGATCAGAGATACGGGCCCGGTTTTTGTTGTCGATCGCAAGGGTCAAAAAGCGGGTATTGATTTTAACTTTAATGGCTGGGGAAATAAACAATACCACGATCGCGACGCTCAAGTGGCTCAATTTGTCGCAGAACAAGCAGGAGTAACGGTTATCAAAACTGAACTGGTGTTTGAAGGCGGAGGAATTGAAGTCGATGGTCGCGGCACGGCCCTGATTACCGAAAGTTGTATTCTTAACGAGAATCGCAATCCCGGCTGGAGTAAAACCGATTGCGAAACCGAATTAAAAGCCTTGTTGGGACTGCGTAAAATCATTTGGCTTCCCGGTATTCGTGGTGCAGATATTACCGATGGACATACGGATTTTTACGCTCGTTTTGCTCGTCCCGGAGTGGTGGTTGCTGGGTACGATCCCGACCCCGAATCTCCCGATCATAAGGTGACAAAACGACATTTAGAGATATTGGAATCGCAAACAGATGCGGACGGAAATGACCTGGAAGTTGTGGTGCTTGAAGGGCCAAGGAAAATTAGACCGGGATACGATTGGCAGGAGTTTGCAGCCGGATATATTAATTTTTACGTGGTTAATGGTGCGGTGATTATTCCTCAGTTTGGCGATCGCCAAGCGGATCGCAATGGGAAAGAGACCCTAGGACGGTTATTTGGCGATCGAGATATCATCCAGCTTAATATCGATAATCTTGCCGCCGGAGGTGGGGGAATTCACTGCACCACTCAACAAGAACCCCTGGTAGGGAATTAGGGAATAGCAAATCAAACCTATACTCCATTCTTATACCCCGTCCTATCCCCCATCAGTCCCCCCTCATAGCAATCGGGTTACCCGGAGCCAGAAGCGAAAGGGCCGGAACTGTGTCAGAATGTTCACAGTATTTTTGTTCTCCTTCGTTATTAAATCACCCATTGTGTTTGTTCTCAGCGGTTACGAATACTTCTTAGGCTTTTTGCTGCTATGCAGCTTAGTTCCCGTGTTGGCACTGGGCGCTTCCTATATCCTGCGTCCCAAAAACGTTGGCCCGGAATGCCGCACCACTTACGAATCCGCCGTTGAACCGGTGGGAGGGGCGTGGATTCAATTCAACATTCGCTACTATATGTTCGCCCTCGTCTTCGTTATCTTTGATGTAGAGACCGTGTTTCTCTATCCTTGGGCAGTAGCCTTTAGCAAGTTAGGCCTGTTAGCCTTTATCGAAGCCTTGATTTTCATCGCCATTCTGGTGGTGGGCTTAGTTTACGCTTGGAGAAAAGGAGCATTGGAATGGTCGTAGGTTCTAGTAAAACAGACATGACACAAAATCTGATTAACCCGGTTGAACGCCCGCAAGTCACCAACGAACTGTCAGAAAATGTAATTCTGACCACGGTGGAGGACTTGTATAACTGGGCGAAACTCTCTTCACTGTGGCCGCTTTTGTATGGTACAGCCTGTTGCTTTATCGAGTTCGCGGCTTTGATTGGTTCCCGGTTCGATTTTGACCGCTTTGGGTTGGTTCCCCGGTCGAGTCCCAGACAAGCGGATTTGCTAATTACAGCCGGAACCATCACCATGAAATATGCTCCGGCTTTGGTGCGCTTGTACGAGCAAATGCCCGAACCCAAGTATGTGATTGCCATGGGCGCTTGCACCATCACCGGTGGCATGTTTAGTATGGACTCCCCTTCGGCAGTGCGCGGTGTGGATAAGCTGATTCCGGTGGATGTCTATATTCCCGGTTGTCCTCCCCGACCAGAGGCGATTATTGATGCGATTATTAAGTTACGCAAAAAGATTGCCAATGAAACGATTCAGGAACGGAGCAAAATCACCCAAACCCATCGCTATTATCAGGTGGCTCATAAGATGAAGGTGGTTGAGCCGATTTTGACGGGGCAGTATCTCCAGTCCGAGACGCGACAAGCACCCCCGAAAGCGTTGGCAGAAGCTTATGGAATGCCAGTTCCCGCAGCGTTAGAAGGTGAACAACAGGAGGAAGTGTAGGGTGGCTGAGGAAAATCAAGAGTTAGCACAGGAGAGTGCAGGGCCGGTTTCGAGCTGGTTGGGTGAGAATGGGTTTGCCCATGAGTTTCTGGGGCGCGATCGCTCTTCGGTAGAATTGATTAAGGTAGAATCGCAAGTTCTCTTACCCATTGCCTCTGCTTTGTATGCCTATGGCTTTAATTATCTCCAATGTCAAGGCGCATATGATGAAGGCCCCGGTCAAGAATTGGTCAGTTTCTATCATTTGCTCAAAGTAGACGATGATGTGGTTGACCCGGAAGAGGTGCGCTTAAAGGTCTATCTCCCCCGCGATAACCCGAAAGTGCCTTCGGTCTATTGGATTTGGAAAGCGGCCGATTTCCAAGAACGGGAATCCTATGATATGTACGGGATTGTCTATGAAGGTCATCCGAATCTTAAACGCCTATTGATGCCAGAAGACTGGGTAGGTTGGCCTTTGCGGAAGGATTATATCTCTCCCGATTTCTACGAATTGCAAGATGCGTATTAATCGGTGTTGTATTTTGTAGGGGTGAAAAGTTTTTCGCCCCTACCAGATCAATGCCGGAATGAAGCCACAATTACTCGTTGGTTAAAGATGCCTTATTAAGCGCAACTTCATAGAGAAATGGTAAAAGTTGCGGGTTCGCTTCAAGTGAAATTAAAAAGCATGTTGGGTGAAGAAAAATGATTTGGGATACTTTCTAAAACATTCTAAAATCGGATTCTTTCAGAAGCTTGTCCTTGGATTTTTAATTTTATTTGGTTATATAAATCAACTTTCGGATCGGAATGAGCAATGGATACAACTAAAGCGTATCTCTGACTTGGATTTTTTTCCGGATCAACCCACTTTTTATTACAAGCAACCACTAAATACAAGGGTTTATAATCATATTTCCAGTTGAGACTTGTAAACTGATGTTGTCCTTTTTGTAGGGTTCCTTTTTTCCTGGTTGTCAGGTTAGGTAAAAGCTTAATTTTTGTTAAATCTCCTATAGGAATCTCTGTAAAGTCTGAATCGTCGATTTTTTTGGCATCAGTAAATGCTTGAGTAAGTTTTTCCTTTGCAACATTCTTAAACAAGTGAAATTCCATCGTAATTCCGAGGTAGGAATCTCCCCTTGTATGGCGCGTGGGTGGATCGAATGCCAAGGTAACGGATAAAGTTTTGGTTCCTTTGGTCTCTACAAACTCTCGCGGTAAAGCTGGAACTTCGTAAATACAATAACGGCCAACAGGTAGACTTTGATGATCTTCTAAAAGCAATACTTGATTTTCTGTGGAGTAAGCAGCCTTTTCAAAATTGGGTTGTCCGTATCCATAAATTTTTTGCTTGCTTAAATCTTGATCCAGAGAAGAGGGAATATTGGTAGGAATTTGAGCGGAATCGGCAATTAGGGATCGGATAAGGTTTGATGAGGCATTGGGAAACTTAGTAAAAAGTTTAGCAGCTAAGTTGGCAACGCGGGGGGCTGAAAAACTCGTACCAACATAAGCTTTAAATAGGGAGGAACCTTGAAAGTTTTTATTTAGGGTTATTATGGCTGGCCCCCAGTCATTGTGATCGATTCGATCGCGGTCTAAAATAAAGCCTCCACCAAACTCCACTAGGTCGGGTTTAATCATACCGTCAACTCCAAACCCGCTACGAGTAAAAGGGGATGGGTATTTTTCGACTTTGGCGATCGCTATCCTTGCATCGTTAGGATACTTGTAACTGCCTTTTCCCATTGATAAAGAACCTACGGTTAGAGCGATCGCGGCCGTAGCAGGGTCTATAATACGGGCTTCTTCTTTGAGGAGGTAATCTGGATAGTCTTTGTGAATGAGTTCTCGCGAGTCTGAATCATACCAAAAATTACCTGCTGAGAGGACAAAAACTAGGTTTTTGTCTTGGAGTCGGTAAGCAATTTCATCAATTGTAGCTGCTAATCTAAATTGCTTTTCTCCTTCTTGATAAATTAAATCGGAGTTGCCCAGGGAGATGTTAATAACTTTGCAGTTGGAGTAGTTACTGACAAAGTAATCGATCGCATCCTCAAGCTGGTTTTCTAAAAGAGATTCCTCTTGATACTCGTTATTTTGATTAGTCACCCGGGCAGAAAAGAGCCAGACTTGAGGTTGAAACAACCTATTCTTTATACCTTCTGCCAGGTCGCCATAAATTGCAATCCCCGAAACTCCTGTCCCATGACCTCCTGTCCAGGTGTCACCATCGTCGGGGCCCCCAGTAACGAACTGGTGTTGGCGATCGGGGAATACATCAGCGTCTCCTAATGCCGGGCCGATCAGTGGGTGTCCTCTTTGCACTCCCGAATCAATGACTAAAATTCCAGTAGCTTCTTCTGGTGGAGATGAGATTTCTGGTAAATCTGACACGGGGATATTGTACTCGGCCGGCGACTCGAAAGCAGGTTTAGGTCTTCTATCAATTTCTTTAACTTGGTATTCTTGCAATAAAAGTTCTAATATATCTGAATTGACGAGTATGCGAACATTACAAATGTACTCACCGATATAGCGATCGCTTACTCTCATCCCTAAACCCAGTTGGATATCGCGCAAGAAATTATCCACTTCATCAATATAGCTTTGAAGTTCCTTTTTATTTCCCGTGTGCCACAATTCCATATCCAGGGGAATGACCGAGCCAGGTTCCAAAGGGTCGCGTTTTAGCAACGCTCCTATTCTATCTTCCGGTTCTAGCGGAACTAGCTCTTTGATATCGTCTAAATAACCGGGACTGCCGTCAGTTCCAGCGTAAGACTCTAATTTCTTTTGAAATTCAGTGAGGCGGTTGTCGTCAGCAAAAACAACGATCGCCTGTTTTTCTTTAGGTTCTTTTGCTAAAAGATTAAGACCCAAAGAAGGCAGATGATTTTCTAAAGAATCATTTTCTCTAACTTTAATCTTAAAAATCAGTTTTGGGTTAATCCCAAGATGTTCTTTTTCCTCTATATCCTTGCTTAGGGAGGAAACTTGAGTTAATAGCAAACTGCCATGAGAAGAGCGATCGCTCCTTTTGTTACTTCCGCCACCCCCTCGTCTAGGTCTCCTGGGCAATTCTATCTCAACTTTCGGTAGTGGTAAATGCTCGTAATTAGTCATTCTTTTTTTCTATCAGCAAGTCTTGATTTTGTTGGGAAATAGCGATCGCCTGCATCCGCTCTTGATAATGTTGGATTGCTGCTTCCAAATCTCCCGATTTTAACACTTGTTCACCTTGAAGGATAACCGATTTTATTGCATTTTGACAAATTCGCTCTATATCTGCGCCAGTTGCTCCCTCTAAGCGACTCGCAAAATCTTCTAAATCTAGCTTATGTCTAATACTTCCTAAATTTTTCAACAGTAAAGAAGTTCTCAATTTTTGATCTGGTTTTTCAAATAAAAATACTTCATCAAACCTCCGCCATAAGGCCGTATCTAGCATAGAGGAATGATTGGTGGCAGCAATAAAAATACTTGTACTATTTACTGAATCTATTAATTGCAGGAGGCTATTAACTACTCGCTTAATTTCTCCGTGTTCGTTAGCTGCATTTCTGTCTTTGCCAAGAGCATCGAACTCATCAAATAATACTACCCACTGTCCTTGCTCAATATAGTCAAATATTAATTTAAGATTCACGGCTGTTTCTCCTAAATAAGAAGAAAAAACAGCAGATAAATTAACATAAATCAAAGGCAGAGATAAAACGCTTGCTATAACCTGAGCTGTTAGAGTTTTACCGCATCCAGGAGGGCCACAGAATAAAAGGTTAGACCTCGGACGTAAATTGTAAGCGCTTAAAATATCTTGCTTTTTATTTTCTAGGACAACAGTTTCTAAAACTTGGCTGTTTTTTTCGGTTAACACCACATCATCCCAGTTAAAGTCGTATTGTTTAACAGTAATTAGGGGCAAACCCGTGTCTTTTGTTTTGGGTACTTCGGGGTAAATTTGCCACGGAAAATTATTAGAAGAAACTAATTTTTTTGGGACGGTTAGTTGCAAACTTTTTTCTAATTCCTTGGCTAATAACAGGTGGTTTTTATTACGCTCTTCTTGTATCAATTCCATTGCCGCAGCATAAAATTCTTCTCGGTCGTTTTCTGAGAAGCTTCTAAACAATTTTCTGATTAAATCGCCCCGTGCCGCCATGTCCAATAAAAAGCGTGGGATGTTTTGGTAATTGGCAAATACTACCACGCTATTTGTTGCCATGTCTAGTGTAGCATAAAAAGTCAATATTATGGAAAATTAGGAACGGGTAAAAGCTAAATCTCTAAAAACTTTTAAATTTGCCAATTTAATTGGGTCATCAATTAGATTAAAAATATTAGTCAATAATTCCCAGAATTAACCCCTGTATTTCAACATTCATCTTGATGATATGGCGCGGCGTTCTAAACTGGCCATTTTGCCCCGCCGTCGTCAGCTTCGAGAGCATACAGCGCTTCGCGCGGTAATGGGTAATGGGTAATGGGCAGAAGGGAAAACCATTTTTTACGCTATGCGTGCCCATTCTTCAGGCTTTTCATGGGACAACACTCTCAAGGAACATTTCGATTACTGTACCTCATAACATC
>NZ_JAQPOK010000075.1 GCF_030068445.1 Roseofilum halophilum BLCC-M91
CCACAAACAATCATTGTGGAGTCCTAGCTATTTTGCTATTTCTGTTGGCGGTGCGCCGTTGGAAGTATTAAAAGAGTATATTAAAAATCAAGAAAAGCCGTCCTAAAAGGACGGGGCTTGTATCCCATTATTTTCGGTCAAGGTGGCCAACTGGGCAATGAAAATGCGATCGGGACAAGTTGAATATACAGCATTATTCTTGCTCTATACCCTGCATCTCGATCCCCCCAAACCCCCTGACAGGAAAGGGGGGATCTTTAAAGGCCGTACCTCATTACTGCGCCAAAATTACAGACTTTGCACAAACTTACCTAACCGCTCCATGCCTTTTTCGATGGAAGTCATATCCGTAGCATAGGAGAGGCGAATATGATCGTCTGCACCAAAGGCGACACCGGGAATGGTTGCTACATTGTAGTTATCTAGGAACTGATTGCAAAAATCGGTGGATTTAAGACCGAGTTGGCCAATGTTGACGTAGACATAAAACGCGCCTTTGGGTTCAGTGACTGATAATTTGGGGATGGCTTGAATGCGCTGGATAATCACTTTCCGCCGTTCATCGAAAGCGAGGCGCATTTTTTCTACACAGTCTTGGGAAGATTCCAAAGCGGCGATCGCCCCATATTGGGCAAAGGTGCAAACGTTTGAGGTACTATGACCTTGAATAGTGTTGCAGGCCTTAATCAGCTCCACAGGCGCAGCCAGATAACCCACGCGCCAACCCGTCATGGCATAGGCTTTAGCAAACCCATTACTAATAATGCTACGTTCAAAGGCTTCTGGACTCGCTGCGCCAATGCTCAGATGAACCGCTCCATCATAGAGAATTTTTTCATAAATCTCGTCGGAGACCACCCACAGGTTATTTTTAACCACCACTTCTGCTAAAGCCTTGATTTCCTCTGGACTATAGACCATTCCCGTAGGGTTCGAGGGGGAATTCAGAACAAACAGTTTGCTATTGGGAGTAATGGCGTTTTGCAGTTGTTCTGGGGTGATTTTGTAGCCTGTAGCTGCATCTGTGGTCACTAAAACCGATTTTCCTCCCGCTAAAGCCACCATTTCCGGATAACTCACCCAATAGGGAATCGGAATAATTACCTCATCTCCCGGTTCGATCAAGGCCATCATCAGGTTATAGAGGGAATGTTTCCCGCCATTGGTGACAATAACATTTTCCGGTTTGTAGTTGAGATTGTTATCTTTCTGTAACTTTTGGGCGATCGCCTCTTTGAGTTTGGGTTCTCCTGATGCCGGGCCATATTTTGTTTTCCCCTCATTGAGGGCTTTTTGTGCAGCCGCTTTGATGTGATCGGGGGTATCAAAGTCCGGTTCTCCAGCACTAAAGCTGCACACATCTAACCCCGAAGCTTTCATTTTCTTTGCTTTAGCGCTGATCGCTAGAGTTAATGAAGGGGTTACTTGTGCCACGCGAGATGCTAACTTCATGGTTGCTCCAGATCCTTGTTTTATGTTGGTTAAGGGCGATACTCCTGCGGAGTCGCTTCGCGATCGCTAACTGTCTATTCTGGCAGAGAAATTCCCATTGCCCGTAGAGATTCAACTTTTTTTAGCCTTTGAGTTTGTAAAGTAACCCTTACATTTGGTAATCAGAGTTACTAATACTTGTGTGAAGTTTATTTAAATAAAACCTGGAAAAGCAATGTTTTTTTAACTGATGTGTGCAAACCCTCTGAATTGACGAAATTTGCTGCACACTGTTGTTTATCTCTCGACAGGAGTTGTCGTTATGCGTCACTTACATCACTGTTATCAGATTTTAGAAGTGGCCCCTAACGCTAGTTTTGAGGAAATTCACCAAAGCTACAAGGATTTAGTCATGGTCTGGCATCCAGACCGTTTTGTTCATAATCCCCGGCTCTATCACAAAGCCCAAGAAAAAATCAAACAACTCAATGGAGCTTATGAGCAACTGAGGTTGAAAAAAACTCCAGTTATGGCATCGGTACACCATGAGGATTATGGATGGGCCAGGTCAACCCCCTCTGAGCCAGGAGCATACCACGAATCGGGCTTTTCACAAGCAACAAGAGAAGATTATAACCGGGCGTTAGATGACTATATTCGCCAGCATAGCCGGGATCTGCAAAACTGGTTAGATTAGTGAGGCAACATGGTTTCTGAACTCTGGGTGACATTAGCCACGGAAAATTTAGGGGCGTTACAAGCGTTTTACTCTCGTTTGCTGCAAACTCAAGCAGAACGAGAAATTCCTGGAGTGTATGCCGAGTTTGTTGTTAGGGGACTGCGCTTGGGGTTATTTCAACCGCGCGATCGCCAGGAATTTCGCGCCTCTACTCCAGGAGCAATGAGCTTGTGTTTAGAAGTCGAGGATATCCACCAGGCGATCGCTCTCCTGAGCAAAATCGGTTCTCCTCCCCCTGGCTCGATTCAAACCGCTTCCCATGGCCAGGAAATCTATGCCTACGATCCAGATGGAAATCGGTTAATTGTTCATCAAAATCTGTAATTTTCCTTAAGACATTAGCGACCAACGACTCTTACAATAAGTAAAGCCGTGAATCTATACTCGTGTCTATAAAAATGGTATCTAATTCCCCAGCAACCTCTTACCAAATTCTCAGCGATCGCAGCCAATATAAACCCTGTCGGATTAACGTCCCTGACCTGGATCATCCCATTGCTGCCATTCGCGTCAACGAAATCTACTATAGTCTCTTTCAGGTCATTCCAGACATCAAACGCGCCGAAACCATCGCCGAACGCCTCAGTAAACGGGGAGATCAAGTCATTCTCACCTCAACTCCCAAGGGGAGCGCTGTTTGGGTCAAAGAAGCTCAAGGGTTGCCCGTCTCCCGTTCCGCCAAAAAATCACAGAAAGCTCAAACCTCTGCCAACCCTGCTGAACCTCCCTATAAAATTCTTGATTCTCCCGAAGCCTATCAACTGGGATATATTCAAGTTCCTGACTTAAATGATTCCCTAGAAGCCCTCCAATTTGAGAACCAATACTACAGCCTATTTAAGAGCTTTTCTGATATTCATCAAGCCTCAGAAATAGCTCTGCGCCTAGCCGAGAAGGGAGATAAACTCTTGATTATTCCCAATTCTCCCCAATATACCCTGTGGATTTTAGAGCCAGAGGCCAAGTGGTTATCTTCTTGATAGACAGACCAGAGGAGAGCCAACATTTAACTGTCCTCTAAAATCCCTGGCAACACTTCCCCTACTTGAGCATTTAGCACTTCCATATCCTCTTGATCTTTGACACTAAAACTGGTCTTAAATTGCTCTGGTGCTTGGGGCCAAGTGCTGGGATCGTAGGCTGAAAACTGTCCGGGTTTGCGCTTATTGACTAACTGGGTCACTCCCAAAGTTTGTCCATCCTTGGATAAAACAGGAATACAGAGCAAACTAGAGGTGCGATAACCCGTCTTTTTATCCGTTTGTTGGGCAATTTCCGAACCGGGATAATCGTATAAATCAAAGGGAATATTTAAGGGTTGTCCAGTCATGGCAACCCGACCGGCAAACCCTTCTCCCATGGGAATGCGAATATCAATTAAAGAGCCATTACTTTGAGGCAGTTTCGTCCATAATTGTTGATTGGCTTGGTCGATAAGCCATAGGGTAGAGCGGTCAGCATCCGTTAAGGTTTTGGCCGCTTGCATCACATTACGAATGATTTCTTCTGCCGAACTACTGCTGTTTCTGATCAGATTAATAGCCTGAGTTAACGGATCGACGCTCAGACCAGATTTTTTCAAGTTGGGAATGTCCGTGTAGAAGGATTGGAAGCCTTTGAGAATGGGGGTAATAAATTGGGTATACTCCCGCAGGCGATCGGCATCGGTGCGGTTAAAGCCTTTGGGATCGAGACGACCATCTGTTTGTTTATTAAAACATCGCACAACTGCGACTAATTCCTTCTGATCGTCAATCAGGGGAAAGAGAAATAGCTGGCTATAGTTGGCAATTTTTCCCGCACCTTGAATGATGAGGGGATCGGATAAGTTTCCGAGTTTATTAGTCCCCTTAAAGTCTTGGGTACTGACAATAGTTTTCGCTAACCCTTGCTCAGTAGAAATAGTAATCGATTTAGGCTTTTTCTGAGCGTCTAAGACCGCAGACCAGAAGTGATTGCGGCTAGAGTCGAGAATAAATAAGGTCGCTTTAGCTACTCCGATCGCCCGTTCTATAGAACTGTGCAACGGTTGCAGAAAATGAGCTAAAGAATGATAAGCCGCTTGCTGGTTCGAGGCTCGATCCAGCTCCATTTGACTGAGCAGGACTAAGCTTTGATGGGTGACCTCAAGGGGATTAATTTGGGCTTGTTTCTTCAAACTTTCATGGCTTCTAATGAACTGGAGCAATACAGCTACCCGTTCATTAAACAACTGCATGGTTTGCTGATCGTTGCGGTCAAAACTGGCTTTGAAATAATCCGGAACTGCTGGCCAGTCCTCTTTGTCATATTCAGGATGATTACCGGGTTTGCGCTTATTGACTAATTGGGTGACACCGAGCAGTTCCCCTTCTGGACTTTCGATGGGCATACAGAGTAAACTACAAGTCCGATAGCGGGTTTGAGCGTCGGTGCGTTTAGCATTTTCCGCATTGGGGTCGTTGTAGAGGTCAAAGGGAATATTGAGGGTGTCACCAGTTTGGGCCACTTCTCCCACAAATCCGACCCCGATCGCACATCGGATTCTCCCTTTTCCGGGTAACTCTGTCCATAAATCCCCCGCTTGGGGGTCGTGTAACCACAGGGTGGAGCGGTCAGCATTCATCAGTTTTTTCGCCGTATTCATCACCCGATGTAATACCGTTTGGGTATCCAGATTCACCTGATCGAGCGATCGCGTCGCTTCCGTAAGTGCGGCCGTTGCCCGTAACTTTTTAGTCGCTTTATACGAAGATTGACAAGCTTGCAGAATCTGACGAATGGGAAGCACGCACTTGACCAACCGCTCTAAATCTTTGCGCGTAAATCCTTGAGCTTGACGCGATGGACTATTGGGCAATTTCGGTTGAATTTTATTGAGCAATTGAATCACTGCTACCACATTTTTTTGCTCATCTAAAATAGGAAAGGCTAAAATATTGCGAGTGCGATAATTATACTTTTGATCGTATTCTTTCACCAACTTACATCGCGGGTCTTCATAGACATTATTAGGAATATTAATCACCCGCTTCATTTTGGCCACGCCTCCGGCAATGCCTTCCCCCACTCGCACATGGATATCCAGAAATTCACCCTGTTCATTTTGAGCGACTAAAGACCATAACTCCGTTTTCTCATCATTGAGCAAAAAGATCGTTGTGCGCTCGGCTCGGAGCAACTGACCCACGGTAGAAGTCACATCTCGTAGCACTTCATAGAGAGCTTGAGCGGATTGATGGCCTTCTTCAGGAGTTTGACTTTCAGAGAGAAAATCTACTTGAGAAACCAGTAACTTCCGCTCCAGTTGGGTAAACGTTTTTAAGAATTCGCTTTCATCGACTTCTAACTCGGTTTCAATGGTTTCGATCCCATTCTCTACCCATTGGGCATTAAAAATTCCGGCATAGATACGGTTATGAATCGATAACCGACCTTCTTCGCGCATCACTAAACCCATCGTCCGTAACTCGCGCTGTTCCGGACTGTCATTGGCCGGTATCCCTTCCTTTGCCAACACTTGTTGGTAGAGTCTGAGCAAGTTCAAGGTTGCCCCTTGGGGTTGTAAGAGGCGATCGCGAATACTGCGTAAATGCTTTAATTCTTCATGGTTTTCCCAATTCTCAATTAATTCCCGTTGCACTAACTTAGAAATCCATGCTTCTTCGCGACCGACGATGGGCGCATCCTCGGCATCAGCAATCACCTGGCACACCTTAATCGTCAACAGGGGATGGGCAGAAGTCCAGAAAAACACCGTAGAAATCAGAGTGCGATAATTTCGGGTTTTGGCTTTCATTGCCCTGGCCAAATCCAGGCCAGTAGCGTATTTTGAAGAAGGAGTCAGGGAGTGGCTCTCATTGGCGATCATATCGTACAACCTGATCTGAACGGATTTAGCTATGCAATCAATCTCAATGATACCCTGATTGTACAAGGCCTTCTTTTGGCGAGAGATTAAACCCATGCACGAGATTCAAGGAACCACCCGTTTATTGGGCATTATTGGCGATCCAATTAAGCATTCGCGATCGCCTGTGATGCAAAATGCCGCCCTTTCCCATCTTGGCGCTGATTATGTTTATGTGCCCTTTCCCGTTACCCAAGACCAATTGGGCGTTGTCCTGGAAGGATTTAAGGCGGTTGGCGTGGTTGGGTTTAATGTTACCATTCCCCATAAACAGGCGATCGTGCCCTATTTATCTCAGATTTCTCCAGTTGCCCAAGCCGTAGGTGCAGTGAATACGGTTTGGCGCACCGAGCGGGGATGGGAAGGAACCAATACCGATGTATTGGGATTTATTACTCCTTTGAAAGAGGAACGCCAGAAGTGGTCACAAGCACAAGTGGTAATTTTAGGCAATGGTGGATCGGCACGAGCCGTGGTTGCCGGGTGTTTGGAGTTAGGCGTTAAGCAGGTGCAGGTGGTGGGGCGCAATTTGGAGCGCTTGCAAGTCTTTCAACAGAGTTGGTCAAGTCCTGTAATCATTCATCAATGGCATGAGTTACCGGATCTGCTCTCTGAGACGACCTTGTTGGTGAATACGACTCCCATAGGCATGTCTCCCAAGGTTCATCAGACTCCGGTAGAGCGGGATTTGTTGGCTCAATTGCCCAAAGGAGCCATATTATATGACTTGATTTATAATCCCCGTCCGACTCGATTTTTGGAGTTAGGGCGATCGCTCGACCATCTCACGATTGATGGCACAGAAATGTTAGTCCAGCAAGGAGCAGCCGCCCTACAACTGTGGCTCGATGAACCCGTTCCTGTCGGGGTGATGCGTCAGGCACTTTTAGATGCTCTGTAGTGAGGCAATAGGACTGAGTATGACAATTACTAATGTTACTAAAGTCTGGACAGATGATGAATTTATGGCCCTATCTGGTGATGGGTATCGTTATGAGTTAGTGGATGGGGAATTAGTCGAAATGGGAAATGCGGGTATGGAGCATGGCTATCTGGCCTGTCTTTTGGTGGCAGAATTGATGGCTTTTGTGCGCCAAAATCAATTAGGGGTAGTGTGCGATTCGAGTACAGCGTTTACCTTGAAAAATGGTAATCGGCGATCGCCCGATATTGCCTTTATCAGTCGTGACCGATTAAAGGGATTAAGCCGTCCAACCCGTGGATTTTTCGCCGGATCGCCGGATTTAGTAGTAGAAATTTTGTCTCCCGGAAATACAGTCGAGGAAATGCACACCAAGATCGTAGAGTATTTTCAGAATGAAACGCGCCTATTGTGGATCATTCATCCTGATGAACGGTATGTCTTGGTTTATCACTCCCCTGAACCCGATCGCCTATTGCGTGTGGGAGATACACTTGATGGAGAGGATGTAGTGGCAGGGTTTGCTATGGCAGTATCAGACTTATTCAAGCCATGGGATTTTTGAGATAGCTTGGCTTAGGGCAAGCAGGGATAAAATTTTAAGATTTATGACAATTTTGGCGATTTTGCATAAAACAGCCCTGATTTTTCTGAGATCCCTATAGAGGCCCTTATGACAATCTCAGGAGGTCACTTATGGCTGTCAATATCTATAACCCTCTACCTAGCGACGGTTTAGAAGCAGAAGAGCAACAACTCTACAATCTGATTAATCAGTATCGTGCCCAAAATGGCTTACCGGCTATTCCCCTATCCAGGGCACTAACCTTAGTTGCGAACCGCCACGTTGTTGATTTGCAAGAAAATATTGGCACACTCACCCATGGCTGGAGTGATGCTCCCTATGATGCCAATAATCCCAATACTTATCCCAATATGTGGGAAGCTCCCCAACGTTTCAACACGGGTTATCCAGGAAATGGGTATGAGAATGCTTTTGGTGGTTCAGGAGGATATGTTGCTACCGCGCAAGATGCTTTCAATAGCTGGATTAATAGTCCCTTACATAATGCCGTAATTCTCAATCAGGGAACTTGGCAAAGCAAATCTTGGGATGCTTTGGGGGTGGGTTTGTATGGGGGATATGGGGCATTATGGTTCGGAGATGAACCCGATCCCACAGGAGAACCGCCCATTAGTGGTTCACCCTCTCCAAGTCCGAGTCCAACCCCTACGCCTACTCCGGTCGATCCGACGACACCGTTTACCCTGGGTTCTGATTTCAATGACCAAATTGCGGGAACGGCTGGTAATGACACCATTTTAGCCCTCGGAGGAGATGATATTGCCACGGGAAATAGTGGGAATGATTATATCAATGGCAACCTCGGCAATGACCAAGTTGCGGGAGATTTCGGCAATGATTCCGTGCGCGGGGGTCAAGGGTTTGATTTTGTCACGGGGGGAGAGGGGAACGATTTTGTGTTTGGCGATCGCCAAAACGATCAGGTTTTCGGCGATAATGGGGATGATATCCTCTATGGTGGCCAAAACGAAGATTATCTCGATGGTGGAGCCGGTAACGACATCCTCTATGGAGACTTGGGATCGGATGTGATGATTGGAGGTGCAGGAAGTGATATACTTGTTCTGCGTTCTGGTGCTACAGATTTAATCTTTTACAACGATGCTGAAGATTATATTGGCTTAACTGGAGGGTTATCGTTTAACAGTTTAACCTTCAATTCTGGCAGTGGAGAATTAGCCAACGCCACCCTAATTTATCAAGCAGGAACCACGGATGTTTTAGCTATTCTCCCCAATGTTGCACCGAGTCAACTCGATCCGGGAGATTTTGTTTCCGTCTGATAAAATTTGACTTCCTTCCCACCTTCCACTTCGTTAAGGGGTGGGGATTACCTGTCTATTCAGGGGATCTCAAATAACGATAACTGCTTGAATTCCAGATGGGATCATTATTCCCTATCCCTCGTTTTTCGCTTGATCCCTTTTCAGATCGGGATTTAAGTCTGGTCGTAGTTTTTTCGCTCCCCTTAAGTAGGGATGGGTAACATGAGTTTCTACGGGTAAGTAAGCATGAATCAGAAATCGGATACAGTGGGTTAAGGCTCCGTCCACATGCATTTGTTGCACGTCCAACAAGGGTACATGATCCCATCCTTTCCGTTGCCGGGCGATCGCTGCTGGAAACACGGCATCGAGATCGCGAGTCACTGAAAATGTGACGCTAATCAGTTGGTCAGGACAAAGCTGGTTTTTTCGGTCTAGCTCATCGAGTAACTCAGTTACTGCTGCTTGGATCGCCTCAACGGTATTTTCCTCTACTGTCGTTGCCCCACGAATTGCCCGGACTTGCCAACCCACGTTCCTCTTCTCCATGCTTAGTAATCATTGCTGGTTTGGTTTGGATACAGAAAAAATGACTCCCTATATTAAGGTCGATACAACCATAACGGCAAGCCATTGGTTGATGCCTCAAACTCTAACCAGTCCATGGCAGCCGGCAATCCTGATTTTACCCGATTATCGCCATTAATAATGCGACTCCACAAAGGTTTCGGTTCTTCGATGGTTTTACACTCGGTTTTCTGGGGGTCAAGACCGACCAATTCGGCTAACCAGAGACGAGCATCTTCTTCGGTTCCCAGGCGATCGACTACGCCTAAATCTAGGGCCTGTTGACCGGTAAAAATGCGACCATCGGCAAATTCTTTAACGCGATCGACTTCTAGCTTCCGAGAGTGGGCCACGGTTTCCACAAACTGCTGATAACTGGTATCGATCATTTGTTGCAGAATGTCCTGTTCTTCCTGGGTTAATTCTCGGTCAAAGGCCAAGATATCTTTGTAGGGGCCAGATTTGACCACTTTGAACGAGACCCCAATTTTATCTAAGAGGCGCTCTAAGTTATTGCCGCGTAAAATCACACCAATACTGCCTGTAATTGTCCCAGGATTGGAAACGATATGCTCGGCTCCCATGCCGATATACACGCCACCCGATGCAGAAATATTACCAAAACTGGCAATAATTTTTATTTTCTCTCGCAGTCGCATTAAGGCGGCGTAAATTTCCTGGGAATCGCCCACGGTTCCCCCAGGGGAATCAATTCGCAGCAGCAGAGCCGGATATTTTTTATCTTCTACCGTTTTTAGGGCTTCTAAAACCCGTTTGCGTGTTCCAGAGGCGATCGCCCCATTAATTTCAATCCGAGCAATTTGTTTTCGTGCCTTTGACTTAAAAAACCAAATCATAATTAACCTAGATGGTGACAGAGAACCCAAAAAATCCGGGCCCTTACCCTATTATCTCCTAACCGATCGCTTCACAAATCTACATACATTACAATGTATCCTAACCCTTTGCTGCCCTCAACTGTGGAAACATGCAACTCAAACCCATCAATCATCCATCCTCTTGGCTCTTCTCCCTGCTCCTCATTTCCCCATTCTTCTTCTGGGGAACCGCCATGGTAGCCATGAAAGGCTCCCTGCCCCACACTACCCCCTTCTTCGTCGCCACCCTGCGCCTTATCCCTGCTGGAGTGCTGATCCTGCTCGCCGGTTGGCTCACCCAACGCCCCCAACCCCAGGGAGTCAAAGCCTGGTTATGGATTAGCCTGTTTGCCCTTGTCGATGGAACCCTATTTCAAGGGTTTCTCGCCCAAGGATTAGTCAGAACCAATGCCGGACTCGGCTCGGTGATGATTGACTCCCAACCCCTAGCTGTGGCACTGATGGCTGCCTGGTTATTTGGGGAAACCATTGGTCTGTGGGGAGCATTAGGCTTAATCTTGGGAGTCAGTGGCATTAGTCTAATTGGATTGCCCGATGAATGGATTTTAGGCGGCTTCCCTCTGGATCGGATCGACATCAGCCAGATTTTCCAGAATGGACAAGGCTTAATGCTCTTTGCTGCCCTCTCCATGGCTCTGGGAACCATTCTCATCCGCTATGTCAGCCGCCATGCCGATCCGGTGATGGCCACCGGTTGGCATATGATCTTGGGAGGAGTGCCCCTGATGATTAGCTCTGGAGTTTGGGAAACCCATCAATGGGATTATCTGTTCCTCAGTGATTGGATGGCGATCGCCTACTCCACCATTTTCGGCAGTGCGATCGCCTATGGACTCTTCTTTTACTTTGCCTCCTCCGGAAACCTCACCAGCCTTAGTTCCCTCACCTTTTTGACTCCCGTCTTTGCCCTCCTGTTTGGTAATCTGATCCTCGAAGAAGTCCTCAGTCCCTTACAATGGCTAGGGGTTGGCGTAACCTTAATCAGCATCTACCTGGTCAACCAACGGGAAATCCTAGGGGCCAAATTTAACTTGAAATTTTCCCCTAAATCCGATCCCTCCCTAGCTTCGGTGTCTGTGGAAATTGATGAAAATAATTCATAATATGAGGGCCTATGCTTGCCACTCAAAGCAATCCAAGGTATCACAGACTCATAGATCCTGATTCACAAACTCGCTTCTCCGGCAGTGGCTTACCCTAATGTCCTATCGCCTCTCCTTATGTATTTTTAGTACCCTTGCCAGTCTAGGAATCATCAGTTCTGGAACGGCGATCGCCCGGTCTCCCCTATCCCCCCCTAGAGAGAGCCGAGGGATACTGCTGGCCCAAGCTTCCGAAAATGCCTGCGATCGAGGTCTAGAATTAGCCCAACAAGCCAATCAAGCTGGAAAAGTTGCCACCACTGCCGGTCAATGGACTCAAATTTCCCAGCAATGGCAACAAGCAGCCGACCTGATGACTCAAGTGCCCTCAGACGATGACTGTTATGCTAAAGCCCAAGAAAGGATAGACTTTTATCGCAATAACAGCCAAATTGCCTTAGAAGAAGCCGCAAAAAGCCGCACCCCTAGACCCCTGCTTTCCTTGGGCGCTCAGGGAGAAGCCGTGACCGAACTTCAGCAGCAGCTCAAAGACTTGGGTTATTTCCAAGGTGAAGTTGATGGCATTTATGACCAAACGACCCAGGAAGCGGCG
This sequence comes from Roseofilum halophilum BLCC-M91, assembly GCF_030068445.1. Classification (GTDB taxonomy): domain Bacteria; phylum Cyanobacteriota; class Cyanobacteriia; order Cyanobacteriales; family Desertifilaceae; genus Roseofilum; species Roseofilum halophilum. Next base: position 11,994 of record NZ_JAQPOK010000075.1, read on the forward strand.
ATCGCCTTTCAAAGCGCCCAAGGTTTAACTGCCGATGGTCAAGTGGGTCAAAATACTTGGGATAGCTTAGACTCTGCCCTCCTTGCCCAAATCGCCCGTGAAGCCGAAAGGGAAGAGGGTCAAGCCGAGAACGAGGATCGGCAGCAAGAATCCTCTGGACAACGAGGGATAATCGGTTGGGTGATGATGGGCTTAGGCGGCTTAACCATTTTAGGGGGAACCGTTTTTATCCTGCTGAAACTGCTCAATCGAGGGGTTGAAGACGAAGATGAATTTGAAGAGGAAGAAGACGAGGAAGATCGAGACAATATAGATCCAGTGCCCGATTCCTCAGCACCGCAACTGATGCCTTCTCTCGCTGAAGCCGCTCTAGAAAAATTCCGCAATGGCAAATCAGCCCCTGAGGATCGAGAAACACAATCTCAAAGCATCTCTGAAGATCAACCGGAGCCAGTTGTACCAGAAGAAACAGCCCATCCAGAACTCGAAAAAGAACCTGAATCTCCTGAAGAAACTACGCCAGAATCGGAAAAAAACGATCAGCTTTTACCGGTTAATCAAACCACCCGTTTACCCAAACTGACTATTGTTGAGGATCTCATTAAAGACTTAGAAAGTGCCGATCCTCAAAAGCGCCGCCAAGCCATTTGGGAATTGGGACAACGGGGCAATTCTTTAGCAGTGAAACCCTTGCTGAATTTACTCTTCGATGCCGATTCGGGACAGCGAACTTTAATTTTATCCGCTCTATCGGAAATTGGCATAAAAACCATTAAACCCATGAATCGGGCGTTATCTTTATCGTTACAGGATGATAATCCAGAAGTGAGAAAAAATGCCATTCGAGATTTTACTCGCATGTATGAGTTGATTTCTACCGTTAGTCATATGATGTGTCATGCAGTGGACGATCCGGATGAGGAGGTTCAAGAAGTAGCGGAGTGGGCAGTCTTGCAATTACGACGCATTAGCGCTATGTCCAATCAGGTGAAACTTAAAAATAGAAATTCTTCGGATTCATCCGAGGATTTTTTAGAGGAGTAATAGTTACCCATAAAACTTTTAATATTAAGGAGTGGGAGCATCTTGCTCCCTAGCTCCTTAATTAGGGTGTTCAACCGGACTTGATATAAAAACTCAAAATCTCGTGAACTTGCCCCTACATTTTAGATTCCTTAGTCGGAGGTTGGGGTAGAGTCTAGAATTTCTCCTTGTGCTTCTGTGGGTGTTGCTAGGATAGCGCGGCCGGTTTTCTCGCGCCACCAGGCTAACAGGGTACTGGCGATAAAGATACTGGAATAGGCTCCGGAAATAAAGCCCACAATTAGGGCTAGGGAGAAGAATTTGAGGGTTTCGCCACCGAGGAAGAAGATGGCCACAAGGGGCAAAATGGTGGTAACGGTTGTATTGAGCGATCGCATCAATGTCTGATTTACGGCCTGATCGATCACATCATTGATATGCTTTTCTGGGTAAAACTGGAGGGTCTCCCGCACTCGGTCATAGATGACTACCGTATCATTAACAGAAAATCCAATAATCGTTAGTAGAGAGACGATAAACAGGCTATCGACTTCCACTCCTGCGACTAAACCCAAGAGGGCAAAAACGCCCATAGTCACGAATACATCATGGAAGAGAGCGACAAAGGCAAAAAAGGCATAATCGAGTTGGAAACGGAAGTTTAAGTAGAGGGTAATTCCGGCAAACGCGGCCAAAAGTGCCAGTAAACCTGATGTAAACAACTGTTTCCCTAACGTGGGGCCAACGGTATCGATTTGAGTTTTCTGTATATCAAATGTACCCAGGGCCGCTTCTAAACTCTCTTGGAGTTGGGTGCGCTCCTCAACATCCAAATCTTTAGTGCGGATACTGACCCCGGTGCGGTTTTGGCCGGTAATCTGGATATTAGGATTGGCAATACCGAGGTTATCCGTAACTTCCCGTACTGTAGCCATCTCAATGGGGCGATCGCAATTTCCTGCTTCCGTGCAGTCGAGATCCAGTTGCAGACGAGTTCCCCCGACAAAATCCAGACCCGGCCGCAGGGGGGCCCCAATTCCTGGAGTTGTCCAAGAAATTGCCATCGCCAAAAATCCCACTAGAATCACACCAGCAGAAATCGACCACCAGAGGTTACGTTGTTTAATAATGCTAATCATGGTTTACCGTTTGGGGAGCGGAGCAAGATTGGGACAAAAGAGATTAGGTTTACGCAGTCCGGGGAACTGAAGCACGTATAACATCAGGGTACGACTGCATGTAACGGCGGTAAACATACTGATCGCTACCCCAATACCCAAGGTGAGGGCAAACCCTCGGACTAAACCTGTACCTAACCAGAATAGGGCAATACAGGAAATCAGGGTAGTGAGGTTACCATCGATGATACTGGTAAATGCCCGATAAAAGCCCGATTCCACAGAGCGATAGAGGGTTTTACCGGTGCGTAACTCTTCCCTGGTGCGCTCAAAGATCAGCACATTCGCATCGACGGCCATGCCGATACTGAGGATAAAACCGGCAATCCCCGGTAAAGTGAGGGTGACTTGCAACAGCTTAAAGGCCGCGAAGGTGAGCAGAGCATAGACGATGAGGGAAATATTGGCGATCGCCCCTGGCAGGCGATAATAGATCACCATATAGATCAGCACCAGCACCAAGCCACCCAATCCCGCATAGATACTACGGCGAATACTATCTTGTCCCAAGGTCGCCCCAACTGTGCGGTTTTCCACAATTTCCACAGGCACAGGGAGAGCGCCCCCTCGCAGTTGAATCGACAAATCATTGGCAGTGTCAGCAGTAAAATTACCCGTAATTTCTGCACGACCTCCCACAATTCCAGTTTCCGCAAACTCTACACCCACCGTGGGGGCACTCACGAGTTTATCATCCAGGAAAATACCAATACTACGACCCGTTCCGGCTAAATTTTTCGTCAGTTCGGCAAACTTATTTCCACCCTCACCATTAAACTCAATCACCACCGCCCAGTTTGTACCCCCTTGGGGAGGACGGGGTAGAGAATCTTGCAGTTGTTCCCCGGTTAAACCCACTTTGTCAAATAGGGGAGCAATCTGCTCATTGAGTTGATTAATCTGCTCCTGATTTTCGGCGATCGCCTCTGCTGCTACTTCCGGATCTTCTTGTCGCAGTAAAGACTGCTCAAGCTCTAAGGTTCTCAAAATCCGAAATTGGGCAGCAAACTCATCCTCTGTCCCTCGCCGTTGCTCGCGAAACTCCAACTGAGCCGTGCCACCCAATACCCGTTCCGCCTGAGCCGGATCGTTCACCCCCGGCAACTGAATCGAAAGCTGATCCTCTCCCACCGTCTGGATCACCGCCTCCGATACCCCCAAACCATTCACCCGATTTTCCATCACCTGTTGTACTGCTTCCAGTTTTCGAGGTGTGATTTCTGGCACTTCTGGTGTCGTTTGTACTTGAATCGTCAATTGTGCCCCCCCTCGCAAGTCTAAACCTAAGCGAGTTTCGACTTTCGCCAATACCGTGATCGCGGCGATCACCAGCACAATAATTAAAGCTAAAATTGTCCGTTGTTTCCCCATCTGCCCATCGTTGTAATCTTTGATAGGTAGGGGCGAACGGCCGTTTCACTTCGCGACATGAACGCCCCTACAGGTCATAATATAATCTTTTACAGGGGAAGAGGGAGTGCGAGCATCTTGCTCGCTTTTGACCTCTAGCGAGTATCTTGTTCGCCTTTGACCTCTAGCGAGTATCTTGTTCGCCTTTGACCTCTAGCGAGCATCTTGCTCGCTTTTGACCTCTAGCGAGCATCTTGCTCGCTTTTGACCTCTAGCGAGTATCTTGTTCGCCTTTGACCTCTAGCGAGCATCTTGTTCGCCTTTGACCTCTAGCGAGCAAGATGCTCGCACTACTTACCTCATTTCCCCCATTGCCCCATCTCCTAAACCTGTAATGCCATCATTTGTTTAACAGCTTCTACAATTTTACCCGGTTGTACAATGGTCAAGTTTTCCAAAATACCATTATAGGGAGTGGGAATATCCTGGGAAGAAAGGCGCACTACTGGAGCATCCAGTTCATCAAAAAATTGTTCATTAATCGAAGCCGTTAATTCTGCCCCAATGCCCCCGGTTTTCATACATTCTTCCACAATTACCACCCGATGGGTCTTGCGAATCGATTGGCCAATGGTGTCAAAGTCTAGGGGTTTGAGGGAAATTAAATCAATGATTTCTGGATCAAATCCTTCTTGCTCTAGGGTTTTGGCCGCTTGCATGGCATGGTGACGCATCCGGGAATAGGTCAAAATCGTCACATCATCACCCCGACGGACGACTTCAGCTCGGTCTAAGGGCACTAAATATTCAGTTTCCGGTAAGTTTTCCTTCAGGTTATAGAGCAACACATGCTCGAAAAATAAGACCGGGTTGCCATCGCGAATCGCTGATTTCATCAGTCCTTTGGCATTATAGGCCGTGGAACAAGCAACTATTTTCAGTCCTGGAACGGCTTGGAAGTAGGCTTCTAGACGTTGGGAATGTTCTGCACCGAGTTGTTTACCCACTCCACCGGGGCCCCGGATTACCAGGGGAATGGTAAAGTTACCTCCGGAGGTATAGCGCAACATTCCGGCATTGTTAGAGATTTGGTTGAACGCGAGGAGCAAAAAGCCCATGTTCATCCCTTCAATGATGGGTCGCAGTCCAGTCATCGCAGCGCCAACCGCTAGTCCGGTGAAGCTGTTCTCAGCAATGGGAGTGTCGAGTACCCGCAGTTCTCCATATTTTTCATAGAGTCCTTTGGTGACTTTGTAGGAACCGCCATATTGACCAACATCTTCGCCGAGAACGAAGACGGAGGGATCGCGGGCCATTTCTTCGTCGATCGCTTCCCGGAGAGCATTGAAGAATAGTGTTTCTGCCATTTGCTACGATAAATAGAGTGTGGGGTTTTGTCAGACTAGCAGTTTAACAAAAAATGGGGTCTTCGCAGTCATGGCGATTGCATCACTACTCGATTGGCTGGCAGTGGCTGGGTATTTGGCGTTTGCGTCCTTTATTATCTGGCAGGTGCTGACTCGTTCTTAATCTCTACTTCTTAATATCCAATCTCATCTACAATCTTTTTTCTTCCCTGTACTCTTAATCCCTCCAGTTTCCGAGTAATATTTTCATTAGTTATACTCTCTGAGTTACAGAGAGGGAGGTTAATTCAGTGGCTATACCAGTCAAGCGAATTGGTATGTGGGCCAGTCCGCGCTGTCTTTCAACTGTTTTACTGCGTTCTTGGAGTAATCGTCCAGATACTTTTGTCCAAGATGAACCCCTTTATCCCCATTATCTTGTGGTTTCTGGCCGCCAAGACCCAGGAAGAGAAGCTGTCCTCAAGCATTATGAAACGGATTGGGTGAAGATTGTAGAGCAATTGATTCACGGAGAAATTCCCAATCCTAAGTCAATTTATTACCAAAAGTTTATGGTGTATCGTCTCCTACCCCATATCGATATTGACTGGATTTCTGGGTTAACTAACTGCTTTCTTATTCGGGAACCGCGTCAGATGCTTTTGTCCTATCTTAAACTCTGGCCAAATCCAACCGTAGAAACACTCGGAATTTTACGACTTCACAAATTGTTTTATACCGTACGTGACAGTTTAGGAACGATTCCACCTGTGATTGATGCTCAGGATCTACAGAAGAACCCACGCCACACTTTGTCCTTACTTTGTGAAGCTATAGGGGTTGAATTTACAGAAGAGATGTTGCACTGGCCCAAAGGTAACCCAACCGATGATATTTGGTCTCAATATCAGTGGTATGACACCGTAAGAAACTCAACCGAATTTAAGCCTGATACCCCTAAGACCGATCCGATTCCAGCACAATTTTCAGATCTCTTGCTTCAATGCAATGAAGTCTATCAGGACTTATACCAATACCGTTTAGTATGAAAGGGTTTTAAAGATGATTACAATTCAATTATTTCCAGAAAAAGGACGGGGAGTGGTTGCCAATCAATTGATTACCGAAGGTACATTGATTGAAAAAGCACCCGTGGTGGACTTTCCAGCAAAAGAGCGATCGCTTCTGGATAGCACAAAAGTATTCAAATATTACTTTGTAATTCCTTCAGAGTACAACCAAAGTAAAGAGGTGAGGGCCTATCTGGTTTTTGGATTATCCTCTTTCTGCAATCATTCAGAAACCCCGAATACTCATATCAATTGGGTGAAAGAAGAGACGGGTTTATGGGCCCATTTAATCGCCTCTAAGGAGATTCAGTCCGGAGAAGAGTGTTTACTGTTTTATACGAACATCGATCAATATTCTTTCTGACGATCGCCTACAATCAGAAAAACGGTATCTAGAACGCTTATGACTCAAGCCGTAACTTTCCCAACTAAACTACCCAACCATATGGAATTGCCAGAGGAGGATGGCTCGGTTGTGAAAAACTTCCAAGAACACCCGCAAAGTATTATCCTCACGGACTCCATTGGTTCTGTCATGAAAAGGCTGCATCCAGATGGACAGTATGCAATTGGACAGGATAGCGGTATCTATTGGCGACTAACCGATCCTCCAGAACGGGGTTGTGAAGCGCCAGATTGGTTCTATGTCCCCCATGTTCCCCCGCTCCTAGATGGTGAATATCGTCGTTCCTATGTCCTCTGGCAAGAACATATTCTCCCTCTAGTGGTGCTAGAATTCGCTAGTGGCGATGGTACAGAAGAACGAGATAATACGCCTCTGGCGGTAGCCAATGGAACGGAAAAGATTAAGCCGGGGAAATTTTGGGTTTACGAACAGGTGATGCGGATTCCCTACTATGGTATTTTTTCCATGAGTGCGGGGACGCTGGAAGTGTATCATTTGCAGGATGGGACGTATCGGAAATTGACCCCGAACGATCGCGGCCATTATCCGATTGCTCCTTTGGAAGTGGAATTAGGGCTGTGGGAAGGGAATTACCAGAATCAACATCAAAAGTGGTTGCGCTGGTGGGATAATCAAGGGAATTTGTTGCTCACTGGAGAAGAACGGGCTGCGGTTGCGGAACTCGAACGCGATCGGGCTACAGAAGAACGCGATCGCGCCACAGAGCGAGCAGAACAAGCCGAGCGATCGCAGCGAGAATCCATTGCTCGCTTGGCTAACATGGGGTTAAATTCCGAACAAATTGCCCAAGCCTTGAATTTACCGATTGAAGAGGTGAGGGCGATCGCTCCGTAGAAAAAGGGGTAAGGTTGGCAGGAGAATACTTGAGATGATCCAACGCCTATAACTTTTGCCCTGCCCACCCTACGATGAAAAGTATCAAAATTGATACCCATAGCAAACCTAAATGAGTTATGTAATGGCTGCCCCTCATCCCCCTGCCCCCTTCTCCCGCAGGCGCTGCCCTGAGCGAAGTCGAAGGGAGAAGGGGGAAAAAGTCCCTCTCCCGTGGGAGAGGGATATAGGGAGAGGGCATTGTCTGTTGCACAACTCATTTAGACTAGCTATAGTTGTTTGACATGGCGAAAGATATCTATCACAAAACGGTTAAAACAGCTTTAATCAAGGATGGCTGGACAATTACAGACGATCCCCTACGGTTAAAGTTTGGGGGGCGGATGACCTATGTCGATCTAGGGGCAGAAAAATTATTAGCTGCCGAAAAACAAGGACAGCGCATTGCCATAGAAATCAAAAGCTTCTTAAATCCTTCTCCCATCAAAGATTTAGAACAGGCTTTAGGTCAATATATTCTTTATTCCCAAGTCTTAGAAACACTTAAACTGAATTATCAATTATATCTAGCTATTCCTCAAAAGGTGTTTTCTGATTTTTTAAGTGAAGAACTCCCGCAATTAATCATAAATCTCAATTCTCTTAAGTTGTTCACATTTCATCCTGAAAGAGAGGAGGTTATTCAATGGATAAACTAGAATTTTATCGAGACACTATAGAAAAAATCCTCAGAAGACATGCTGATATGCCTTACTCCTATGGAGAAATTGATGAGCATGTGATTATCGATCGCGATCGTAATCACTTTTTATTATTTGATGTCGGTTGGCAGCAAGAGCGCCGCGTCCATGGTTGTATTACCCATGTTCAGATTATTGACGGTAAAATCTGGATTCAGCGCGATGGTATTGAGGATGGGGTAACGGAAGAATTATTAGAAGCAGGTGTGCCAAAATCGGATATTGTTTTAGGCTTTCAACCCCGAGAAGTGCGTCCCTATACCGGTTATGGGATATAGCCCTTTGCGGGGTAATGGGTAATCGGTAAATGATGAAATATCACAGGAGATTAGCCAATGGATAGAGTAAAGGAATATGGTCAACTGATCCAAAAAGCTCTAGACTACTATGCTCAAATTCCCTATAGCCATGGTGACATTAAGAGCCATGTGATTGCTGATTGGACAAACTATCATTTTATGTTAGTGATTATCGGTTGGGATGGAAAATATCGGGTTCATGGCATGATTACCCATGCCCAGATTATTGACGGAAAAATTTGGATTCACCGCGATGGGATTGAAGATGGAATCACGGAAAAATTGCTAGAAGCGGGCGTGCCCAAATCGGATATTGTTTTAGGCTTTCACCCGCCACACATTCGCCCCCATACTGGATTTGCGATCGCCTAATTCTAAGGTATCTGTTAGAGCATCCATCAAGAAAGACTTAAAAATCGCTCTAAGGCTTCTGTAATTGTCGGAGGCCAACGGCGGATGTTTTTCACCCAATCCATATCTTTATAGCGAGAGTCTAAACCGACAGCAGCTACCCAATTACTTTCGGCTTCTCCTTGTTTGCCTTCTACCCATAAGGCGGCGCTTAAGGCGGCTCGCATGTCGGCAAATTGGGGATATTTGCGGTTGAGATTTCGCATCATTTTGATGGCTTGTTCGGTTTCGCCGAGTTCGTAGGTGGCGAGGGCTTGACTGGCGAGGGCAAAGGCGAAGTTAGGCGCAAGTTCGTTACAGGTTTTATAATCGGCGATCGCCCCTTCCCAGTCTTTTAAGCCCATTTTGGCATTGCCGCGATTGTTGTATGCCTGAGCATCATCGGGGTTGATCTCCAGGATATGATTGTAATCTGCGATCGCTTCTGCATAGCGTCCTAACCCTTCTAGAGCTGCTCCGCGATTGAGATAGGGATCGGTAACCGTAGGCGCGAGTTCGATCGCTTGATTATAATCGGCGATCGCCCCCTCAAACTTCCCCTGACTCGCACGGGTAATCCCCCGATTACTCCAAGCTGCGGCACTTTCTGGATACGCCTCTAAAATTTCCGTCCAATCCGCTTCTGCACGGGCAAAATCCTCTTGATTAGCCGCCGTAAACGCTTCCTGGGCTACGTCTTCTAAGTTCCTAGAGTCATCCACCGCACTAATTAACTGAGGCGTATCACTACCCCGATCCCAAATCTGATCGGGAAATTCCCGCATAGAAATGGCTTGGGCAGGTAAAATAATACTAGCTACGAGAATGACAACAATTAACAGTCCTTTCCAAAATAAATCCATAAGTGCTGCTACAACCAACGATAATTTACTTAATTTTAACAGTGTCAATAGCCATTCTTAGCCTCAATGTCTCTCTCAACGGGTCAGAATTTTTAAGGGTTTAATGCATCGAAACTTCCGCTCGAAATAGCAGTTTTTCCTGATAGCGGTATCCCGGTGCAACCACCGTCACCAATGTGCCTGGATCTGCTGTTCCCTGGGTAAGTTGATGCCATTGGGGATCGTAGGGAATGCGATCGCCGACTGCTGCTATGGCTTCGAGTCCCCAACTTTGTACCAATCTCTCAACAGGTGTAACTAATTTTACTAAATTCTGGGGATCGATATTGGCTTCCTGTTTCACTTTAGCCACGGCGATCGGCCAATAGCGTAACCAGGATTCTAACTGGTCTAAACTCTCTCGCTGAAAGCTCTCTGCGAGATCTTGAGGTTGTTGTTGCAGTTGTAGTTGTAGGCGATCGTATTCTTGCCGTAATGCAGTTACCGGATCGGGCAATTTGGCCAAAGCCGACAACAATTCGGGCGCAGAAATCTGTAAGGCAGTTGCTAACTGCAACAGTGTACTTATTTTCAGATCTTCTATCTTACCTTGACGGATGCGCCGCAATTGTTTTATGGAGACTCCTGAAGCCTGACTCAAGGCAGTCCAAGACTTTAAGCCAACCTTTTCCATCAAGGGTTGGAGAACAGAATTTAAGGGGAATTTTGTGTCTAATTGAGTCATTTATCGCTTGGCATGGTAATGGGGGATAGGGAGATGGGGGGATAGGGGAATCTTACAAATAAAATTATCCCTTCTCCGCGTCAGCCCCTAACTTTGGGCCATCTGGGTACGCAAACGAGCAAACAAGCGTCCGAACTCTCCGACCCAAAGGATAATGGAAGTTCCGCCCCAAATCACGAGCCAATCGTACAAAGAAAGGGGAACGGTTCTAAAGAAACTGCCGCCCCATTGAACAATGATAATTTGTCCAAAGAGGATCGCTGCTGAAATGATGATAAAACCGGGATTCTCTTTCAAGTTTTTGAACACCGAATCTTTTAAGCCAAAGCATTTGGCGTTAAATAAATTCCACCAGTTGACCATCACAAAGGTAGTAAAGAAGAGGGAGAGTTCATAGGGGTCAACGATACCATCTTGCTGAATATAGAGGAGAAAAGACACAAAGAAGATCAGGAACACAAAAGCTACGGATAAGAGCTGTTTGGCCATCGATGGGGTGATGATAAAGGATTTGGGTTTGCGGGGAGGATGACGCATAACCATGGGGTTGGGAGGATCGGTGGCGAGGGCGAGGGCTGCGAAGGTGTCCATAATTAGGTTTACCCACAACAGTTGGGTGACAGTTAAGGGTAAGTTGATGTTAATGAAAGGCCCTAATAGGGCGATGCCACAGGCGGCTACATTAATGGTGAGTTGAAAGAGGATAAATTTCTGGATATTCTGATAGAGCGATCGCCCCCACATCACTGCATTTTCGATGCTCTTGAAGGAGTGATCCAGGATAATAATATCACTGGCTTCTTTGGCTACGGAGGTGCTTTCCTGACCCATTGCCAACCCTACTTGGGCTTGATTGAGGGCGGGTGCGTCGTTGGTTCCGTCTCCGGTCACTGCAACGACTTCCCCATTTTCTTGTAAAAGTTTTACCAAGCGTTGTTTATCCGCAGGACGGGCGCGGGAGAGGACTTTTAAGGAGCGTACAGCCTCCCGCCCTTGGCGATCGTCGAGTTGGGCAAAGTCTTGACCCGTTAAGAAACATTCTGGGCCATCCTCATCGGTGACTAAGCCAATTTGACGGGCAATATATTTAGAGGTATTGGGGTTATCACCGGTGACGATTTTAACGCCAACCTGGGCCCGTTGACAGGTTTTAATGGCTCTGGGCACATCGGGGCGAATGGGGTCAGCAATAGCGATAAAGCCTAACCAGATTATACCTTGAGTCATGAGGCGCTCAATCTTAATTTCGTCTTCGGGAGAGAGGTGGGCTAAGTTATCCCGATAGGCAAAGCCTAACAGCCTCATGCCATTGGCTTCATAACTTTTCATTTGTTCGGCGATCGCACTATGGCTGGGAATCGGTTGCACCCCGTTTTCGGTCACCATATAGCTACATTGGGCTAGGACAATTTCCGGCGCACCTTTAATATGAATAATCGGGCGTTCTCGATGGCGAGAATAGCCCAAGGTGGCCATATATTTACGTTCTGGGGAAAAGGTTAACTGAGTGAGGATGCGGAAACTTTCCCGTTCTTGCTCATAGCTGCGCTGTTGAGCGTCTAACCATAATAGCAGCGCTCCTTCCGTCGGATCGCCAATGGCAGTAATTTCTTCTTCGCCTAAATTGAGGTTGCAACTGCGCTGTAAATTGGCGGTGCTGTTAATGGCGATCGCCTCTGCGATCAGATCTAGGTCTCCCTCAACACAGGCCTCACTGACTTCCATCTTATTGAGCGTCAGGGTTCCCGTTTTATCCGAACAGATCACCGTGGTTGCGCCAATGGTCTCGCAGGCTTGCATTTGCCGCACCAGGGCATTTTGTCGGGTCATCCGTCGCATACTATAGGCTAGACTCAACACCACACTCAGGGGTAAGCCTTCGGGAACCGCTACCACAATCACCGCTACAGCAATCATAAAATAGGTCAGTAGGGCAGTGGCCGCTTCTGTGGTAATCCAAGTTTGGGGCGTTTCGGGAACCCAGTTCAATAGCCAACCTAGACCCAACCCTCCCCCTAAAACCAATACCCCGATCGCCAAACTTTTCAGCCATTGGACTAAACTTTCATCTTCTAACCATCTTGGGGATTGAATTTGGGGTTTAATAAAGGTCAATCCTTCATAGAGAATGGGTAACCAGACTTTAATTAAGGCGATCGCCGCACTGAAAATCACTAAACTGGTCACATACCACTGTTGGCCACTCAAATTAAACTCACCGGCCAAAATACCCCGCACAATTAAGGCCGAGTCAATTAACACGGCAATGACTAACCCACACACCCCAATCAACTGACTGAGGCGATCGAGTTGTTGATTGAGGGGGGTTTTTTCATCTGTAGGCCCGGCAGCCGCTCGTGCCGTTTTACCGATTTCCGTTTGGTCACCGATGGCGATCGTCTCCATAATGCCATGGCCATCCACAACGATGGTTCCTCGCATCACCCGATCTGGAGCATAGGCTGTAGAGCTGACCGTCAGTTTCTCTAACTGGTGGGAGGTGACCTTATTCACGGGGAGGGTTTCCCCGGTCAAGCTGGACTCATTGATCTGAAACGACACTGCACCGATGACCAAACCATCGGCTGGGACTTCATCCCCAGCTTCGAGTAAGACCACATCTCCCACCACAATCTCTTTTTTAGGGACTTTACTAAAAACACCATTACGGACGACCGTTATCGGCACTTCATCATTAACTTGATTGAGGATATTGAATTCTTGAGTGGCTTTGTACTCATTGATAAAGGAAACGGTAGTGGCTAAAAAAATAGCGACTAGAATCCCCAGACCTTCCAGATATTCTCCATCCACAAAACCAATGGTCATGGCCAACAGCGCAGCCACAATTAAAATCCGGATGATGGGGTCTTCATACTTTTCTAGATAGAGTTTCCACCAGGGGGTTTGTTCGGGTGGGGTGAGGATATTAAGTCCATAGCGTTGGCGACTTGCTTCTACTTCCGTCGCGGTTAGTCCCCACAAGTGTTTTGAGTCTTCGAGATCGGGTTTAGGTTTTTGAATGGTCATTTGTTGTTTATCTTATACAAGGGTTTAAGCAGGGTTTTAAAATGGAGATGTGGGGCACATCAAGCGATCGCCGAGCGTAGCCGAGATAACTACTCCCTATTCTTCCATGATGATTGAATTTTGGAGAAAATGCACAAGTTCTCTTCAAATAATTAAAGAAACGTTAACCGATGGCCAAATATCAGGCTCGGAGCGTTGATTGTCGCAGTAACTTATACTCATTACTCATTACGTTACAGCGCTTCCCGCTATCCCGGACATGAATGAGCTGTGTCAAGGCACTACTGGATTGTTTCATCTAATTGGGTGCTTTAGGAATGGGTAGCGTGTCCGCAGGACAAACATCTTGCTTGCTGTTGTTTGCTCTAGCGAGCAAGATGCTCGCACTCCTGGAAAGCTAACGCACTATTTTAGATGAAACAGTTGTTTGCTCTAGCGAGCAAGATGCTCGCACTCCTGGAAAGCTAACGCACTATTTTAGATGAAACAGTTGTTTGCTCTAGCGAGCAAGATGCTCGCACTCCCGGAAAGCTAACGCACTATTTTAGATGAAACAGTCCACTAACTCGGCTAAAAATGGGGGTGATAAAAGTGAAGTCGGCCAAATCCCAGAAACGCTTTTTGGGGCTTTTCTCCTTGGGGAAATGCGGCTACAGCAAATAAATATACGCCAGTGGTATTGGGATTTCTGACTGGATATAAGCCGACGGTAAATTGAGTTCCAGGGGGAATGGGTTCCTCTAAGGCTAGGGTAATCGTTCGATCTGCGATCGCCACCTCTTCTATTGTAAAGGATCGACCCCGATTGCGGCGATCTCCAGCAAAAACCCTTGTCCGTTCAAACTCATACCGAGGCAGATCAAACCCTTGAGTCTGAGTGATTTCTAGAGTTTTGAGCGATTCTGTAGCATCGACTGGCAGTTCAATGGTAAAGTAATAGCTGGCACTCCAGGCGCGAATAATGTTATTGGTGGTGGTGACAGAGATTAACCGGGGTTGTCCTGCAAAGGCGGTGATTCCATCTCGTAGAGTAACCGCATACATTTGCGGCGATCGGGGAATGGCAGGATTGTAAATGGTAAATGACAACAGACACAACGGAAGCGCAAATGGTTTATAGAACTCTCTCCAATTACCCATTACCCATTACCCTTCTGCCCTTCTGCCCTGAGTATAACATTCCCATTCCCTCAAGTAATCTCGCTGCACCCATCCCCTCACGCGACTTTCAACCAATTCTATTTTGACCCAATCTTTTCCGTATTTGTCTTTGGCGATCGCCAATCCCTGCCGATCGCCTTGCAAAATTGTGACGCGATCGCCCGGACGACCCTCGTATCTACTGTAAAATTCTGTACCTACTCCATCATGAATCTGAATGTCACTTTCACCGTTTTTTTCGTCTAGGATCGCCGTACAAGAAGAAATTGCTTGAGCTTGTACTAGCGTTATCCTCATTGAAATTACAGATAATGAGAGTAGCAAACTTGCGGCGATCGCTCCTATCCTGAGTGTCGATTGTGGTTTCATGACTTGATTCTGAAATCCCTTAACTCCCATTCAAGCCACTTCCCTAACTTTTGACTTCCTCCATTAGGGTGATTTCTATAACTTTTTCTCTATATTCTTTACATTTCTCAATGTTAACTGAAGTCAAGCCTCCAAAAATCGTTAATCCGCTCCGATAGATATAAATAAATATTGCACGGTGGCACACCTGGGGCCAAAGTTCGGTACAACATAAAAGTAGAGAGTGTAAGAGGGAAACGAAATGGCAACTCTATCTGGAACCAATCAAAAACATCTGAACTGGCAACAAATCCTCCTAGGCGCTTTAGGGTTTTGGCTAAGTACAACCCTGATCGTCGATCTGGTAATTATGCCGATTTTATATAGTGCCGGAATGATGGTTCAACCGGGATTTGCATCGGCTGGCTATTCTATTTTTTGGGTGTTTAACCGTGTAGAAATTATCTGCGCTGCTTTAACCTTAACGGGCTTACTTGTTTTAGAAAATCAACATCAACTATCAGAAGCGAAACGCCACACTGCTATTATTTTATCAGTCATTTTATTGGCGATCGCTTTAGTCGATACCTATGGATTAACTCCGCAAATGAGCGCCATGGGACTGAATTTAAGCTTCTTTGAAACCGTGCGATCGCTCCCCTCAGAAATGATGCCCATGCAAATGGGATATTGGGTATTAGATGTGTTAAAAGTAGTCGGTTGTGGCATAATTCTCAAACTCTGTAGCCCTTGGAGTACCGCGAAGAACTAAACTGACACCCCCCTTAACGAAAAGTTTTCCAACCCATGACTCAACTACAAGGCTCTTAAAATAGCCTTGTTTCTTTTTTTGTCCCTATTCCCGATTCCCTATGTGTAAGCAACGGTGGTTAGACTTACTGCGTCATTATCGGGCGATCGCCGTCATCCGTTCTCCAGATCTGAAACTGGGGATGCAACTCGCGCACGCAGTCGCCCAGGGAGGCATGGGCTTAATTGAGATTACCTGGAATAGCGATCGCCCCGCCGATCTGATCGCCCTACTGCGTCAACAGTTACCCGACTGTACCATCGGTGCAGGAACCCTACTCACCAGGGAGCAGGTACAAGAGGCGATCGCCTGCGGTGCAGAATTTCTATTTTCTCCCCATACCCATCCCCCCCTGATCGAACAAGCCATCAGCGCCCATATTCCCATCATTCCCGGCGCTCTCACTCCCACAGAAATTGTCAGAGCTTGGCAAACCGGAGCCAGTAGCGTCAAAGTCTTTCCCATTCAAGCCGTTGGGGGGAGCCACTATCTGAAAATTTTACACGGCCCTTTAGGCCATATTCCCCTAATTCCCACTGGAGGCGTTACCCTAGAAAATGCCCCAGATCTGATTAAAGCCGGGGCGATCGCCGTTGGGTTATCCAGCCAACTCTTTCCCCCGTCCCTAGTCAAAACACAAAATTGGCCGGCGATCGCCGAAAATAGTCGCCAACTCCTAGCAAAATTGGCCATAGATGATAATTAAAGCAAAATAGGTTTACCCATTACCTATCACCCATTACCCATTACCAGCCCATAGCGCTATAGCGATCGACTCTGCATCACTGCCATGAAAGCGATTCTCCCTATCCTCACCCTACTCATTATTGGAGCGCAAGGTATCCATGATCTTCCCACCTTCGCCCAAACCCCAACCCTAGAAGAGCGCGTTCAAACCCTAAAAAACTCCACCCAGCGCTGGATAGAAGTCAATGTTGCCACCCAGCGCCTCACCGCTTGGGAAGGCTCCATTCCCATCTACAGCGTCATCATCTCCACCGGCAAAGCCTACCTTGACATCCTCACCGCCCTAGAAGGGCGGTGATTCCTAAACCTCACAATTTAGGTTTCTGCTTCATAGCAGTTGCCTTTACGGATTTACTCCGCTCTGGTCTTACACTCGCTCCACAGACTGACACCGCAAGTCCTGCGGC
>NZ_JAQPOK010000076.1 GCF_030068445.1 Roseofilum halophilum BLCC-M91
GTAGGGCATACGGGAACTTTTGGGATAGACCCAATAAACGCTTGGGGAGAGAATACCTCTACTTTTTCAGAAGTGATTTTGTCTAAGCAAGTAATCTCAATGAACCAAGAATCCCCGTCTCTTTAGAGCGGGGAGTGTCAAGGTGTATAGCCTTCTGTTGATGCGGAACCGGGGACTTGAACCCCGAAGTCCTTGCGGACACTAGAACCTGAATCTAGCGCGTCTACCAATTCCGCCAGTTCCGCTTCTGGGAGGCTCTCAGTAACCTAAATAAGCACTCCGATCTTCTATTATTATCAATTTTTAGTTTAAAGTCAAGTCCATGATGAATTTAGGCTCGTAAAGCTTTGACGGGATCGAGTTGACTGGCTTGCCAAGCTGGAAACAAGCCAGCTCCCATGCCAACAACTAGGGCCGATCCGAGGGAAAATCCAGCGACTTGGGGATCGAAACGGTAGGGTAAGTTAAAGCGATCGCTGACAATCAGGGTTAAACCGTGAACTGTGGCGATCGCCATTACCCCCCCAACCAAACTCAGTAGGGTGGCTTCGAGAATAAATTGAAATAAAATATCGCGCTCCGTTGCCCCAATAGCCAAACGTAGTCCAATTTCAGCAGTTCTTTCCATCACGGAAGCAATGCTAATGTTGGCAATGCCCACACCCCCAACAAACAGAGCGATTAATCCCACCAATGCTAATCCTTGGGAGGCTAACTTCAGGGTCGTTTGTTGTTCTAAGATTTCATCGATATTCGTTCCTACCCAAAACCCCTGTTGCGGAAATCTTTGCTTCATTAAAGCCTCGACCTGCTTTTCTAGATCGTTAAGCTGTTCTAGACTTTGGGGGCGAATTAACATATTATGAAATGTCCGAGAACCGGTCAGGGCATAATGAAGAGTTGAAGGGATAAAAACCAGTCCTTGTCGCTCCCCTTCGGCTGGAAGGGTTACAACGACACCAATAATCGTATAGGGTCTGCCCTGCACATATAGACGTTGATTGATGGGATTTCGGTCTTCAAAGAGCTGATCGACCAGATATTCATCGACGATCGCCACTGAACGAAACTCGATAAAATCTGTTGGCGTAAACCCTCTTCCCTGAATCACCTGTCGGCCCGCAGTCGAGAGCAAGGCTTCAGATACAGCGCTTGTCGTAGCACTAGCGTGCTGGTCTTCAAAGAAGACTGAACCCCCCCAACTGATATATTGTTTGGTTGAGATCGCCTCTACCCCAGTTAACCGTTGCTTGAGAAACTCCTTGTCCTCTGGAGTCATGTACCCTTTCCAGATTTCAACCTGTGGTGCTTCCCGTTCCGCTAAGTCTTTTTCCATGACGGCCCTGGAAATCGTACCTACCTTTAAGGTGGCATCTACGGCAAAAACACCCATAAATACACCCACCAAGGTTAAACTTGAACGCAAGGGATTACGCCATAGGGAATTCCACGTCAGGAGGATAAGATGAGGTAAAGATAAACTCATGGCTCGTCTTAGGTATCGGGTTACCTCATTATATGAGTTAACCCTATGTTACGTGGGAGCATCAGCACAAAACTCCCCTCTCTACATTCGAGCCACACATTCCCTTCAAACGAGAACGAGGAGGGAGGAACCAATTTAGAGAGATGGTTTATTTCCACTCATCACTTGGATCTGCTGTAACAAGCATTCCACTTCAGCTTCTAAGTGCAAATATTTCACTTGTTGATCGGCCTGATACAAGTTCTGCATCTTTTTCCAGGATTCTTTGGCTTGAACTGAGGTTGATGTGGCTTTGCTTTGAGTAGCCAAGGTAACAGTAGAAGAGTTTTTCATTTTGTTTAAAAGAATATGCTTATTCACACCACGGGAGAATTATAGCCTAACTTTTTCTAATCATCAAGTTTTGTAACGAGAGGCTAGAAACGGGTTACGCTCAACTGGAGGATACCAGCAGCGATCGCTGTCCACAGCAGCAAAATGATGATCCCTCCAGGGATAAAGGTCAACAAACCAATTCCTCGAAGTATCCAGAGGATCGCAGCCCCTGCGAGGCTAAATACAAATAACCAGTAGACGGGACTACCCGATCTCATATTCATATTTACCTTGCCTGTTCCATCCTAGATTGAGATTTTGGCCAAGGAATGTTAGCACGTTTGGCCAATTCACGTGCAACGGCGATCGCCCCCCATTGATTAATATGACTGGGATCGGCAAAATAGTCGGGATTTTGTAAATTATTTAGCTCAGGGTGAACCAGATTCACCACCTTTAAGCCTTGATGATTGACCCACCCATTAAGTTCCTGGTGAAACTCTTGTTCATAGGCCAAACGCACCGGATCGAGATAATCAGCCGTTAGGGGAAGATTGACGAATACTAAGGGGATCTGCCGTCTTTGGGTATAGGTCACCAGTTGAGAAAGGGCGATCGCCTGTTCTCCCTGAAGATAGAATTGACTATAATCCCCATCAAACTGTCCAGCAATGCGAGGATACTGAGTATAGTAAGTTTGCGGGTTAAACACTTGCTCCACCGGTAAAAAGCCCAAAGGGGTTAAATCGCTCAAAGTGCGGTTCGCCTGAATCGTCGCCAGAGCCTTCTCCCAGATCGAAGCTTGATGGCGTTCGGAAACCGGAGGCAATAGACAAGGAGAACTTAAGGTATGAGAGAGTAACGAAACTGATGGTTCTGAACTGGCAAAAGGTACAGGGAAGTCATAACACTGCTCCCCATCGGGCAACAGTAGAGGAACCCTGGGACGCACGCCCCGCAAAAGCAGTTGATAGCCTTCAGATTCAATAATAGATTGATAAGTACGATCGCGCCGACCGCTATTAAACGCCCGCACTCCATCAGCCCAGAGAATCAGACGAGGGAGTTGATCGGGGGTAAGAATTTCCCGAATCAACAGATCGACTACTTGGACTGTGGCCCCATTAATGCCAAAATTGTAGATCCTCAAGGGCCCGGAATCTCTCTCCCCTAGGGCTTTTCTTAAGGCCAAAGGATCGACCCCTTGCAGGGCGCGGGAACTGCCCACAATCAGAATATCGGGCGGCCCATACAAGGCTACTTGATATAAATACCAACCCAAATGCTCATTGAGTCGTTGAGAGCCAAAATTGGCGGGCGTAAAGCGGGTGAAACCCGGTTGGGGAAATCCTCCCTCCATGGCTAACCATCCGGAAACCCCAGATTCCTGAGTCTCCAGGACAGAAACCTGAGTGGGTTGGTGGGCATAGGTTTGCCAGAGGCGATCGCTACTTTCCCAAGGTAGGAGGACACTCGGCAAGAGGAACAACAGGAGTTTCATCACTATATATCCATTTTGATGCTCTATTTGTAAGATAAAGGCGATCGAGGGATAGTTCTATGGAGAAAGCCTTTAATTACCGATTTTACCCCACACCTGAGCAAGAGGGACTCTTGCGGCGTACTTTGGGCTGTGTAAGATTAGTTTACAATAGAGCGCTCCAGGAAAGGACTCAGGCTTGGTATGAACGACAAGAAAGAGTGAGCTATGGCCAAACCTCTTTCCTGCTAACCGGGTGGAAAAAACAAGAAGAATTAGATTTCTTGAATGAAGTCAGCAGCGTTCCCTTACAGCAAGGGTTAAGACACTTACAAAGTGCATTTACCCACTTCTTTGCTGGTCGCGCGAAGTATCCCAATTTCAAGAAAAAACACCAAGGAGGTACTGCCGAATTTACAAAATCCGCCTTTAAATTTAAGGATAATCAGCTCTATTTAGCCAAGTGTGTCCAACCCTTACCCATCCGATGGTCTCGTCAAATTCCCCCAGGAGTTCAACCGAGTTCTGTAACCGTAAAGTTACATCCATCTGGACGTTGGCACATCTCCATTAGATTTAATGACCCCACCCTCAAACCCTTACCCCCTAATGACAAAGCAGTAGGAATTGACTTAGGTCTGAGTAGCTTAGTGATTACCTCGGATGAGGAAAAGATCCGCAACCCGAAGCACCTCAAGAAACACTACCGTAAACTGAGAAGACTTCAGAAAAGCCTGTCCCGAAAACAGAAAGGCTCTAACAATCGGTATAAGGCGAGAGTTAAACTAGCTAAAGCTCACCTGAAGATAACCGATACCCGCAAAGACCATCTGCATAAGCTAACGACTCAACTCATTCGTGAAAACCAAACGATTGTAGTTGAGGACTTGGCTGTTAAGAATATGGTTAAAAACCGAAAATTAGCCCAGTCTATATCCGATGCAAGCTGGGGAGAGTTAATCCGTCAACTGGAATACAAATGTCAGTGGTATGGTCGGAACTTAATCAAAATAGATAGATGGTTCCCTAGCTCTAAACGGTGTAGTAACTGCGGGTATACGCTGGAAACCATGCCGTTAAACATTCGAGAGTGGGATTGTCCGAAGTGTGGCAGACACCACGATCGTGATATAAATGCGAGTAAGAACATTTTGGCCGCAGGACTTGCGGTGTCAGTCTGTGGAGCGAGTGTAAGACCGGAGTCGAGTAAATCGGTGAAGGCAACTGCTATGAAGCAGAAACCTAAATTGTGAGGTTTAGGAATCCCCGTGTCTTTAGACCGGGGAGGATGTCAATAAATGAGTTGATGTTACAAAACTTTATTATGTCCCCCTCATCCTCTATACTACCCAAAGGCTTATTTGTACGAGTTACATGAAGGAGTACCGAATCGCATGATGGTGTCGGAGGCACAAAGACCCCTGACCGTTCCCAAAGAGTTGCTTCATCCACCTGAGACGTTTTTGAATCTCAATGTGATTATGTTCTTGGCAGCTCTAATCTTAATTGGACTGTCAGTCTGGGGATATTGGTGGGGGGGGTTACCCCATTGGCTCTCATTTGTCGAGAGTATCTTGGCTTTGCATTTAGCAGGAACCATTATTCATGATGCCTCCCATAATGCCGCACACCGCGATCGCCGACTCAACGCCATTCTCGGTCACGGGAGCGCCCTCATGCTCGGCTTTGCCTTCCCGGTCTTTACCCGCGTCCACATCGAGCATCACCTCAACGTCAACGATCCCGAAAACGACCCCGATCATTTTGTCTCCACCGGGGGGCCGCTCTGGTTAATCAATGCTCGCTTCTTCTACCACGAGATCTACTTTTTCCGGCGCAAACTCTGGAAAAACAATGAGCTGCTCGAATGGTTTCTCAGTCGTTTAGTGGTGGTGGCGATCGTTGCAGCCGCCTGTCATTGGGGTTTCTTAAGTTATATCCTCAACTTCTGGTTCGTTCCCAGTGGGATCGTCGGTTTAGCCCTAGGCTTATTCTTTGACTATCTTCCCCATCGCCCCTTCCATGAAACCGCCCGATGGAAAAACGCCAGAGTTTACCCCAGTCCCATTCTCAATCTATTAATCTTTGGCCAAAACTACCATCTCGTTCATCATCTTTGGCCCTCCATTCCCTGGTACTACTACCAAAAAACCTATGGAGTAATGAAACCCCTGTTAGATCGTAAAGGCTGCACCCAAACCCTAGGGCTTCTAGAAAAACAAAGTTTCTGGAGTTTCCTTTACGATGTATTTATCGGGATTCGTTTCGGGGGGCATGGCAAGGATAAAAATTAGCTAGATTCGATCGGCTTGATCGATTTGCTGAACCAGTTGAGATAATTGGTCAAACTGAAAAGAACCGGTCAAAGCCTCTAAGGTTTTAGCTAGACTTCGATCGCGATCTTCTAGTTCAATGATGAGCTGCAACATATAGTCGATATCTCCCTCCAGAATAGCTTGGCAAAAGTTTTTTTTCCAGGTTTGGGGCAAATTTTGAAGTTGTTCCAGAGTTAATGAGGGAGTAACAGCAGTTGAATCTTGGGAACTGGATGGGGAGATAAATTTTGCATTGAGATACTGTTCTAGAGTGCTGATAATCTGTTCTTTCTTAAAGGGCTTGCCAATAAAAGCATTACAGCCTAAACCGAGAAATTTGCTTCGGTTTTCAGAAAACGCACTAGCAGTTACAGCGATAATCACCACTCGGCTATCTGGCATTTGTTGACGGATTATTTCCGTTGCTCGATCGCCATTAAGTTTGGGCATTCTGATATCCATAAAAATGAGATCCGGTTGCCAGGTTTGACATTGCACGATCGCTTGTTCGCCATCGGTGGCTTCGGCGACTTCAAAGCCCCAATTTTTTAACAGGGTTACCAGCAGTTGACGGTTCATTGGATTGTCATCAACGACTAAAATTCGATACTGAGGTTGATCGGGCGCTAGACTAACTGGTTTATCGCTATGGGTGGATTGCAAATCACAAACGCTTGATTCTTGGGCAATCGGAATATCAAACTTAAAAGTTGTACCTTTTCCTAGTTCACTCTCGACGGTTAATTCACCTCCGAGTAATCGCGCAAATTTTTGACTGATTGTTAACCCTAATCCTGTCCCTTCTTGAGTGTTTTTCCCACTTTGAGTTTGCACAAAGGCTTCAAATAGATTTTTGATTTCTTCTGGGGCAATTCCCACGCCTGTATCGCTAACTTTAAATTCTAGATGGTTGCTATCCCGGCTTGAGAGTTGGATCGTTAGAGTTACGGAGCCTCGATCGGTAAATTTAATGGCATTATTGAGTAAATTAACTAAGATTTGTTGGAGTTTAATTTCATCGGTATTCAGGATATCAGGAACATCCGGTTGGCGGTTTATGTTCA
This sequence comes from Roseofilum halophilum BLCC-M91, assembly GCF_030068445.1. GTDB lineage: Bacteria > Cyanobacteriota > Cyanobacteriia > Cyanobacteriales > Desertifilaceae > Roseofilum > Roseofilum halophilum. The sequence continues at coordinate 6,661 of NZ_JAQPOK010000076.1, forward strand.
AGTCTAATTCTTTTTTGTGCGCTTTCTGCACGAACATCACTTCAAGATTTTCGAGTAGACTTGCGAGTTGGAAGTTGCTAGGCTCAAATGTGATATGACCGGCTTCAATTTTGGAAATATCGAGAACTTGATTGATTAAGCTGAGTAAATATTCGCCACTGTCTTCAATGATTTTTACAAATTCGCGATCGCGCTTTGACAGACTGGGACTATTGATTAAAAGCTGGGGATAGCCGAGGATAGAATTGAGGGGGGTGCGGAGTTCGTGGCTCATATTGGCCAAAAAGGTGCTTTTGGCTTGGTTGGCCGATTCTGCGGCTTCTTTGGCTTGTTGCAGTTCGAGTTCGAGTTGTTTGCGATCGCTAATATCTAAGGAAATGAGGGTTACATGCCAACACTGTTGCTGCTCATCCCAGGTCGAACTGTGGGTTTGGGAGATCCATCGAGTTTGACCGCTTTTATCATAAATCCGATACTCATAGACTCCCATTTGCTCGGCAAAAATATCTGTAAAAAGTGGCTCTTCAATCCGACTCCAGTCCCCCGGATAAGTCCGGGAAATCCAAAAATAAGGATCGGAGATTAACTCGGAGGGATGATAGCCAGAGATAATTTCACTGCCTTCAGAGACTTGATTGATTGTCCAGGTGCGATCGGGATATACTTGTAAGTAAGTAATGGCACCACTGACGCTATTAAAAATTCTTTTGAGTTTTTGTTCTGAGGCTTGAATCTCTAGTTCGAGTCGTTTGCGCTGTGTAATATCTTTAGTCACTACCAGTATATAGGTTTCGTCTTGGATTTGGCATAATTCAGCCGAAACCAGTACCGTTTTAATTGCACCTGATTTAACTTGTATGGGCACTTCTAGATTGGAAACACTTCCTTCTGATTTGAGGATATTCAAAAATTGCTCTCGATCGCTCAAATTGCCCCAAAGTTGCAAGTCTAAGGTGGTATAACCAATTACTTCGTCACGAGAGTATCCTAGGAATTCCATCTGCCTCTGATTGGCTTCTATCATTTTTCCGTCCGGAAGATTAACAATAGCAATGGGATCGGGACTGGTACGGAAAATGGTGGCAAATTTTTCTTCAGATGCTTCGAGGGCATTTTGAAGTTGTTCGGCAGTGCGATCGAATGAGTCCGATAAAAGGGAGATTTCGGCGATCGCACTTTTTGTTCCCATGAAGGGTTCCCAGCGTCGTTCAGCCAGGGCGATACTCTCTTCGCTGAGTCGTTGAATCGGAGTGGCGATCGTCCGTGAGGTTAAGATTCCGGTTGCCATGGCAATGATTAGGGCGATCGCCGATAATTTTAAGGTGCGGTTAGTATTGGCGTAAATTTCAGCCATAAAATCCGATTCTGGAATCGAGACGACAATCAACCAATCGAGTCCAGATTTATCTGAGTAAGGGGTAATCCGCACAAACTCGTTTCGATCCTCGATTGTGAGGTCTAAGGTTTGCGCGTCTTGAAGTTTGCTCAATGGACTAAAATGCTCTTGCAGCGCTAAAGCGATCGCCTGAGTGCGTCGATTTTCACTTTCTGTTACTTTTAAGGATTGCGGTTCTCCTGGCTCTAGCTCAATAAAAAAAGTTTCTTCGGTAGAAGTCGCTACCACCTCTCCAGAGGATTCTAAAATCAAACTTTGACCTGCTTCAGAGAAATTTAATTCCCTCAAAAATGTATTCAATTTCCCTTGATACCCTTTCAAGGATTCTTGGGAAATGTCCATATAATCATCAATCTCTCGACGGATTTCCCTAGAGGTATTCACTAATAAACGATCGGCCAAGTGGTCAACAGACGCTCGACTGGTTTGATAAGCAAAATATTCTACCAGACCTACAACAGCGACCAATTGAACCACAAAAGGTACTATTAAAACCACTTGTAGAGGAATTTTGAGCGATCGCAGTTTGGAAATATATTTCATAATTGATAATCTTTTCTAGGCTTACCCGATCTTAAGTCCTTGAGAATGCTACCCTTATATCATATCTCGCTTTTGCAGATGTCAGGGGTAATTGAATTAAGGAGAGTTAGAGATGGGGACGACGATCTCATAAATAGGGTAAAATAACTATATCAAAACAACAGAGCGTTATCAGATATAAACCGTAGATTCCTTGAGTAGACAATCCACCCGTCAAGAAACCCACCTAAACCTGGCTCGTGCGAGTATTCGGAGATCGCTGGCCCAGTATAATCCCCTGCTGCGCCAAGACCCTGCTCTAGCCATTCAACCGGAACTCCAAATTCTCCATGGGAACCTGGAAAAACTCGATCAAAACGTGATTCGCATTGCTGCGTTTGGCTTGGTGAGTCGGGGAAAATCGGCGGTTTTGAATGGATTAGTGGGTCAAAAAATTCTGCCCACTGGCCCCATCCATGGGGTGACTCAATGGCCGCGATCGGTGCGTTGGATACCCCAAGGACAAAGTAAGGTGCAAATTGAGTTAATCGATACCCCTGGACTCGACGAAATTGGCGGAGAAGTGCGGGCTGATATGGCTAGGGAAGTGGCCCAAGAAGCAGATTTAATTTTATTTGTCGTGGCGGGAGATATTACCCAAACGGAATATGATGCCCTGCTGTTTTTAGCCCATACCCACAAACCGTTAATTTTGGTCTTTAATAAGGTCGATTTATATCCCGATCCAGATTTAGCTGCCATTAGTCGCAACCTGCAACAATTGGGACAACGGGAAGAGTTAACCCAACTGCTAACAACCCAGGAGATGGTGCGGGTGGCAGCCGAACCCATGCCCAGACAAGTGCGGGTGGAGTTGCCAGACGGTGAAGTGCGGTATGAATGGGAATATGCTGCGCCCCAAATTGAGGAATTGCGGGGGAAAATTTTGCAGGTGCTGAACCGGGAAGGGCGATCGCTGCTTGCCCTAAATGCCTTGGTGCAAACCCAAGCTGCCGAAGCGAGAATTGCCCAAAAAACCTTGGATGTTCACCATCAACAGGCAGAGGCTCTGATTTGGCAGTATACCCGCTCTAAAGCCTTAGCCATTGCTGTCAATCCGATCGCCCTGTTGGACATTCCAGGGGGAGCGATCGCCGATTTAGCCCTGATCCGCGCCCTCAGTCGCTTGTATGGCTTACCCCTCACCGATCGCGAAGCGCGAAAACTCTGGAAAACCCTGTTATTCAGTTCAGGAAGCTTGATTTTAGGAGAACTCGCAACCGTCCTCCTGGGAATGGGCAAAACTGCCGCCACCGTTGTCGGAGCCACCGGAGAAACGGCAGGATTAAGCGCTTGGATACCTGGAGCCATTTTGCAAGGGGCGATCGCCGGTTATGGAGCCTATCAAGTCGGACAAATTACCCGCGTTTACCTGCAACAAGGCTGTACCTGGGGCAATTTGGGGCCAAGTACCGTTATCCACCAAATTCTACAACAACTCGACTCCCAAGCCATCCTCTACCGCCTGCGCCAGGAAATCGAGTCCTCGCTCTATTAGGGATGGGGAGATTACCCTTCTGCCGATTACCGATTACCCATTACCCATCCCCATTCCCCTCTGAATCTTGATAGGATTTAAAACGCTAAATCGCAAACACAGAAGGTATAAGCATGGCATCCATCCGCGAGTTGCACCAACAGCTTGTGACGAAAGAGCGATCGGCTGTAGAATTGGCCCAAGAGGCGATCGATCGCATTGAAACCCTAGAACCAAAGCTCCATAGTTTTTTGGCGGTGATGGGAGAACAGGCGTTAGCCCAAGCCAAGGCTGTTGATGAGAAAATCGCAGCCGGAGAAGAGATCGGGCCGTTGACGGGGATTCCGATCGCCATTAAAGATAATATGTGTACCCCTGGAGTGCCCACCACCTGCGCCTCCAAAATTCTCCAGAACTTTATCCCCCCCTACGAGTCTACAGTTTCCCAAAAGCTCAAAGACGCAGGAGCGGTGATCGTCGGTAAAACCAACCTGGATGAGTTTGCCATGGGTAGCTCCACCGAAAGCTCTGCCTATCAACTCACCGCCAACCCTTGGGATTTAAGCCGCGTTCCGGGGGGTTCATCCGGGGGTTCGGCGGCGGCTGTAGCTGGGTCAGAATGCCCTGTATCCCTCGGATCGGACACTGGGGGGTCGATTCGGCTTCCGGCTTCGTTTTGTGGCATTGTCGGCTTAAAACCGACCTATGGGTTAGTGTCCCGGTATGGCTTGGTCGCTTATGCCTCATCCCTGGATCAAATCGGGCCGTTTGGGCGTACCGTAGAAGATGCCGCTATTGTCTTAGAGGCGATCGCCGGTTACGATCCCAAAGACTCCACCAGTCTGAATGTGAAAATCCCCCACTATGCCGATTTACTCAAACCCAACCTCAAATCCAAAGGGCGGTTAAGAATTGGCATCATCACCGAAACCTTTGGTACAGGACTCGATCCAGAAGTCGATGAAGCTGTCAAAAAAGCCATTAGCCATCTACAAGATTTAGGCGCAGAAATTCAAACTATTTCCTGTCCCAATTTCCGCTACGGCTTACCCGCCTATTACATTATTGCCCCCTCCGAAGCCTCCGCCAACTTAGCCCGCTATGATGGCGTAAAATACGGCTTCCGCGCAGAACAAGGGGATAACCTGCTCTCCATGTACGAAAAAACCCGCGCCCAAGGATTTGGCCCAGAAGTCAAACGGCGGATTATGATCGGAACCTATGCCCTATCTGCGGGTTATTATGATGCCTATTATCTCAAAGCCCAAAAGGTACGCACCCTGATTAAACAGGACTTTGAAAAAGCCTTTGCTTCGGTGGATATCTTAGTTTCTCCCACAGCTCCTACCACAGCATTCAAAGCGGGCGAAAAAACCAAAGATCCCATTAGCATGTATCTATCGGATTTAATGACCATTCCCGTTAATTTAGCCGGACTGCCAGGATTAAGTATTCCCTGCGGATTCGATCGCCAAGGGCTACCCATTGGACTGCAACTGATAGGGGATGTATTGCGCGAAGATGTATTATTGCAAGTTGCCCACGCCTACGAGCAAACCACCAACTGGCACTTAAAACAACCCTCTCTGTAGTCAAAACAACTCCGGGGTTGGGTTCTTTTTCTTTACAATTAAGAGAACGGATAGCCACGGGGTTGCTCTTCGTTTGTTGTTATTCCCCTTCAAATCATGTTGATGGCCTTATTACATCAAGGATTATGGATTTTTTTGGCCGGTTTGGCGATCGCCTATGGCAGTCTGTGTTGGTATTATTGGGCGATCCAAACCCGGTTAATTTTTTTCCCCGTGGAAGAAATTACCCGCACCCCAGCCGATTTTAATTTAGACTATGAGGACGTTTGGGTAGAGTCCGTAGAACCGGGAGTCAAGTTACATGGGTGGTGGATTCCCAATTCTGCGAGTAATCGCGTCCTCCTCTATCTTCATGGTAACGCCGATAACATTGGTACAAACGCCTATCACGCCGGGCGATTTTACCATCTCGGCTTTTCCGTCTTCCTCTTCGATTATCGCGGATACGGTCAATCTCAGGGTGAATTTCCCACAGAGAAACAGGTTTATGACGATACTGACACCATCTGGGACTACTTGGTGAACGAGCGGGGGATAGCACCAGAACAGATTGTGGTGTATGGTCATTCCCTAGGAGGGGCGATCGGCATAGAATTAGCCACCAAACACCCCCAAATTTCCCATTTCATTATTGAAGGATCGTTTACCTCCCTGCGACGCATGGGAGATTATCGCTATCCTTTACTCAACATCTTGCCCATCGATCTCTTATTGCAAAACCAATTTAATTCCCTAGCCAAAGTTCCCCAATTAAAAATGCCCACCCTCTTCATTCATGGACAACAAGATACCGCCGTTCCTTCCTTTATGAGCGAAGAACTGTTTGCTGCTGCCCCGGAACCCAAAAAACTCTGGCTCTTTCCCCCTGGCGATCATAGTACCGTTGCCCCTTTAGCAGGAGAAGAATACTTCAAAACCATCCGCGAATTTGTCGAAATGCCACCCTTTCCCATTCCAGGATATTATCTGAGTCCCAGCAAATAATATCAAATCCGGTTTCCGCAAGCGGACATGAAAATGGGATTCAGGAAGCGAAAATGGGATTCAGGAAGCGAAAATGGGATTCAGGAAGCGGGCAAGATGCCCGCACTCCTCCAATCCCTTGATATTACTGGAGTGGGAGCATCTTGCTCCCTAGATTTTTAATTAGGGTGTTTCCGCTTCGCGGACATGAATAACCGGACTTGATATTACAGCAGTTTGTACTTCATCTGCTTCTAGTTGTCCAGCTTTTCCCATTCGATAAATAGCATTCGTTATTTCATATGTAATCTGTCATGGTTTCATCTTCTGTTTGAGTGAACAGGCTTCAAAAAGTTCTTGACTTTGTTATAATAACTCTCATTGTTGCTTCATGGCAAACTAGATTATGTCTTTCGTAGGATTACATATTCACACCGACTATAGCTTACTCGATGGCGCGTCTCAAATCGCCCAACTGGTGGGCAAAGCTCAGGAATTGGAAATGCCCGCGATCGCCATCACCGATCATGGGGTAATGTATGGAGCGATCGAATTAATTAAAGCCTGTCGTAATAGTCCAGTCAACCCCATTATTGGTAATGAAATGTATATCATTAATGGGGATATTGAAACCAAATATAAAAAAATCAAGAAATATCACCAATTGGTACTCGCTAAAAACACCCAAGGTTATAAAAACCTAGTCAAATTAACAACCATATCCAACTTAAAAGGCATTCAAGGAAAAGGAATTTTTTCCCGTCCTTGCATTAACAAGGAACTGCTAGAACAGTATCACGAAGGGCTGATTTTAACCAGTGGCTGTTTAGGCAGCGAAATCCCCCAACTCATCCTCACAGGAGATATGGAAAAAGCGCGAGAAGTAGCGAAATGGTATCAGAATTTATTCCAAGATGACTATTATCTAGAAATTCAAGACCATGGCTCCCAAGAAGACCGGATTGTAAATGTAGAATTGATGAAAATCGGGCAAGAATTGGGGATTAAACTGGTTGCTACCAACGATTCCCACTTTATTTCCTGTTACGATACCGAAGCTCATGACGCTTTGTTGTGCATCAATACCGCCAGTTTGATTACCGATGAGAAGCGGATGCGCTATAGCGGGACAGAATACCTGAAAACGGCTGAGGAAATGGCATTATTATTCCGGGATCATCTTCCGGATGAGGTGATTCAGGAGGCGATCGCCAATACCCTAGAAGTCGCGTCAAAAATCGAACCTTACAAGGGCATTCTCGGAGAACCCCGCATCCCCGATTATCCCATTCCCAAAGATCACACCCCCGACACCTATGTAGAAAAACAAGCCTGGGATGGACTGCTAGAACGCTTAGAACTCAAAAGTCGAGACGAACTCAAACCCGTCTATAAAGAGCGCCTCGAATATGAACTCAAAATGCTCCAGCGCATGGGATTTTCCACCTATTTCTTAGTAGTTTGGGATTATATTAAATATGCTAGAGATCATAACATTCCCGTTGGCCCCGGTCGCGGTTCTGCCGCCGGTTCATTAGTTGCCTATGCCTTAAGAATTACCAACATTGACCCCGTTCACCATGGACTTTTATTCGAGCGATTTTTGAACCCCGAACGGAAATCAATGCCGGATATTGATACCGATTTTTGCATTGAACGTCGGGATGATGTGATTGAGTATGTAACCGAAAAATATGGTAAAGAACGGGTTGCTCAGATTATTACCTTTAACCGCATGACCTCGAAAGCAGTGCTTAAAGACGTGGCGCGAGTTCTGAATATTCCCTACTCAGAAGCAGACCAAATGGCGAAAATGATTCCCGTTTCTAGGGGGAAACCCACGAAGCTAAAAATCATGGTTTCCGAGCAAACACCGACACCGGAATTTAAACAAAAATACGAATCAGATGAGCGTGTTCGTCAGTGGATAGACATGGCCATGAGAATTGAAGGAACCAACAAAACCTTTGGGGTTCATGCTGCGGGTGTGGTCATTTCTAAAGAACCGTTAGATGAAATTGTCCCCCTACAAAGGAATAATGATGGATCTGTAATCACTCAATATTCCATGGAGAATATTGAGGCATTAGGATTGCTGAAAATGGACTTTTTGGGCTTAAAGAATTTGACCACAATTCAAACAGCCTTAGAGTATATTGAACAGGATGAAAACCGAAAAATAGACCCCTATGATATCCCTGCTGATGAACGCAGAGCGCAAGAAACGTATCAGAGGATCAAGAAGTTTCCTGATGATGTCAAGAAAACCTATAAGCTTTTAGAAAAAGGAGATTTAGAAGGCATTTTTCAATTAGAATCTTCCGGGATGCGCCAAGTGGTTCGGGAGCTGAAACCCTCCTGTATTGAAGATATTTCTTCCATTCTCGCCCTCTATCGACCGGGGCCGCTGGATGCGGGTCTAATTCCTAAGTTTATTAACCGCAAACATGGCATCGAAAAGATTGTTTATGACCATGAACTGTTAGAGCCAATCTTGAATGAAACCTATGCAGTTTTGGTCTATCAAGAACAGATCATGAAAGTGGCTCAGGATTTAGCGGGTTATTCCCTAGGAGAAGCGGACTTACTGCGCCGAGCCATGGGGAAAAAGAAAATGGCCGAAATGCAGAAACACCGCAATATTTTTATGGATGGTGCAGCTAAAAATGGCATCGATAAAACCATTGCCGAAAGTTTGTTTGACCAGATGGTTTTGTTTGCTGAGTATTGCTTTAATAAATCCCACTCTACAGCCTATGCTTATGTTACCTATCAAACGGCTTATCTGAAAGCCAATTATCCGGTCGAATATATGGCCGCTTTGCTGACTTCCAATAGTGGCGATCAGGATAAAGTCGGTAAATATATCGCCAATTGTCGAGAAATGGGTATAAAGATTGAACCACCGGATATTAATCGCTCTGGTGTGGAATTTACGCCGACTAAAAACCACACTATTTTGTTTGGTTTATCGGCGGTGAAAAATTTAGGGCAAGGGGCGATTGATGGTATTTTAAGAGCTAGAGAGGAAGGGGAGTTTAAGGCATTGGCTGATTTGTGCGATCGCGTGGATTTGCGGACGGTTAATAACCGTGCCTTAGAATCTCTAATTAAGTGTGGTGCATTTGATGCATTTGATGATAATCGTGCCCAACTGTTAGCGGATTTGGAAAAGGTTGTACCCTGGGCCCAGAGTCGGGCGAAAGACCGGGAAAGTGGCCCCAATTTATTTGATATGTTGGGCAATACTCCCTTTAGCAGTCAAAATACCAATGGTCGTGCCCATGAAGTGGCTCCTAAAGCTGCTCCTGTGCCGGAAATTACGTTGGCGGACAAGCTGCAAATGGAGAAGGAGTTACTCGGTTTTTATGTGTCTGAACATCCGCTAAATTCTGTGGCGAAACTGGCTCAAACCTTAGATCCAAAACCGATCAATCTCGTTGATTTAGAAGATGCAAGTAGTCGCAAGCCGGTTAAAGTGGTGGTGATGATTACAGAGATCAAAGAAATTACCACGAAGTCGGGTAAGTTAATGGTGATTCTGAACCTGGAAGATTTAACCACGAAAGGAGAAGCGAAGGTTTGGGGGGATGATTATGAACGGGTGAAAGGTAATTTAGCGACTGATGTGCCGGTGATTTTAACGGGAAAAGTGAGTCGCTGGAACGAGCAAACGCAACTGACGGTTAGTGAGGCGGAAAAGGTAAATTTAGAAGAGATTCAACAGGGGATGGAAGATGAACCGCCATGCTCTGTTGAATCCCCTATTGAATCACCTTTTCATTCCATAGATTCTGCTCCGGTTTCGACTCCTGTAGAGCAAGCAATTCTCCAAAATCCTGCGCCCAACCTTGAGAGTCAACCTTCTGGGGTTGTTTCTTCACCTGCTGTACCCGATGTTCCCCAATCTTGGATTGTGATTACTCTGTCTTTAGAAGAGGCATCTGAAGAAGCAATGCGAAAGAATCTGAAATCTTTGCTAAAACCTTTAGTAGGAGAGTATTCAGGACAAACTAATACCGAAACTTATCCTGTTTTGATTGTGATTAAGGGCGATCGCTTTGGATTTTTGCAAGGGGTGAAATTGCCCCAAAAATGGCACGTTCAAGATCCAGGAGCTTTCGTGGAAAGACTACGAGAAAAACAAGTTGCTGCTGAGTTGAAGCCTTTGGAATTAGATGACTTACGGGTGTAGGCGCTGGTGATTGGTAATGGTTGTATATTGACTCTATTCGGGCGGGTTTAGTGAGGTTATTTGTGGGGTTCCTAGATATGGGTTAACCCGCCCCTACAATTGGCTTAACTGTCAGATACTTTTGCTTGTTGAGATCTAACGGCTTGATAAAATCCCAGGACGATTAGGATATTGGAAATACTGAGGAAAATTTCTGCGCCGCCATGGAGCCAGTCTACATTAGCGAGGGCTTCATGGTAAACGACTTGGGCGTAAATCCCGGCGGGAATGGTTACGCCGACAAAGACTAAGGTCATATAAAAGCCAATCAGGGCTAACCGGGGCATTTGTCCAGAGCGGGTAATAAACCATAGGAATCCTAAATAGGGAAACAAGGATATTGCAAATAGGGCATCTTTAGACATTGTTATAGCGCTTCGTGCTGGTAATGGGTAAGAAGGGTTGAGGTTTAAGCTTGAGATTGGGTTTGTCGCCAAAGGAGCCAACCGGCGGCGCAAAGGGTACAATTGCCGACAACGGTCATGGCGGCTTGTAGGGTGACAATCCATTCTAGGTTGGGATCGTTGTCGAAGAAATGCCAGGTACAGGCAGACATGGCGCTGATGAGGGCGGGAATCATGGCGAGGGAAAGCCAGGACCAACGGCGATCGCCGGTTAGTTCTCCATAACGCCAAATTAGCCAAATGGCGATGATCCACTCCATCACACTGGAAACATGAATTACCCAAGTGGGGATCGATAGTACATTCATAAATTGCCTTTATCCAAAACGCCAGACCTTATTTTACCTTGATGGGGGGATGGGGAGGATGGGGGCCGGAGTATCGTACGATGGTAAATTAAGAAATTCTTAAGTTGAATCGTCTTTGAAATGAAACGTATGAAAGCTTTAGCTCAAACTCTTGTCTGTGTAGCGATCGCCATCCTTCTCAGCGTTGGCATCAATCTAGTCTAGCACTAGCCACAGCCGCTAACGAGGGTTTTTTAGGGGAGAATTGGGTTTTATGGTCTGTTCATTGTCATCCTTTCTACTTAGGGCATCTGGGGCGATCGCCGCCTTGAGCTATCTCCTCTCTACATTACCCGTATCTGCGTTTCCCGATACCCAAAATTACTGGGCTTCTGACTGCATTGAACGACTGTCCTCTGGACGGGGATGGGTGGGTTATCCCGATGGCACATTTCGCCCGGATGCCTCGATCACTAGGGCAGAGTTCGCCACGATGATGATCAATGCTTTTCGCACCCATTCCTTTTCTGAGCGGGAGGCCATTACCTTTAAGGATGTTCCCTCATCCCATTGGGCGTATCAGACGATCAAACGCTCCTATGAGCTGCAATTTTTTAGCGGATACCCCGATCGCACTTTTCGCCCCAACCAACCCATTACCCGCACCGAAGCCTTTGTGGTTCTCCAAAGTGCCAGCGACTTTACCGCACCAGAAGACACTGAAGCCTTTCTCAATCAAGTCTTTGATGATGTTGACGCGATTCCCAACTATGCAAAAGAAGCGATCGCCAACGCCGCGATCGGTAGATTGATCCTCAACTATCCCCAAGTGCGGCAACTGCGCCCCACCGAACCCGCAACTAGAGGGGAAATGGCCGCTTCTTTTTGCCAAGTTCTGGCTATCTCTCGCACCCTACCCCAAGCCTACATCGCCGTTGGTGAAGACCCCTTTGACTTGCCCCCAGAACTGGGTGGCATCAGTGAATTTTCGGAAGGGTTAGCTGTTTTTCGCGGCCCCAACTTCAAAATGGGTTACATGAACCCCCAAGGGGAAATCGTCATTCCTGCCCAATATGACTATGCCAGCATCTTTGAAGATGGTATCGCCAGGGTGAGAACCGGTAGCCTCTGGCAAGCCATCACCCCAGAAGGCCAAGTCATCTTAGAACAAAATGGTTATATTGGCGAATTCTCAGAAGGTTTAGTCCGTCTGGGTCGCAGCTATCCCTACACCGCCATTTATGATCGAGAAGGGGAATTTTTGTTTGAAATTGACCACTTTATTGAAGCGTTTTCTGATGGTCTGGCTTTGGTGAAGCTGCAAGAGCGCGGGGGTTATGGGTTTGTCGATCGCACTGGAGCCTATGTGATTGACCCCCAACCTGATGAAGTCTCTTCGTTTTCCGAGGGACGAGCCTGGATTTTGCAGGAAACCGAGCCAGGAAAGCCCCGTTACGGCTTTATCGACAAAACTGGAAAAATTGTCATCGAACCGGTTTACGAGGAAGTAAAAGCCTTTTCTGAAGGGCTGGCGGCGGTGAAAGTCGGTGGACTCTGGGGCTATATTGACCGCTCTGGAACAATGGTAATTGAACCTCAATTTCAACAGGCTCAACCTTTTTCTGAAGGTCTCGCAGGCGTTCAAGGAGACAGCACTTGGGGCTATATTAATTCCCAAGGAACCTGGATGATTGAAGGGGGATTTCATGTGCCTGAATTTGCCCAAGTTCATCCGATAGAACCGTTTGAAAATGGCTTGGCGATCGCGCGAATTGGCGATCGGGCAGGGGTCAAGGATCGTCAGGCGAATTGGGTTCTACCTGTGGAATTTGTCGATATTGCCGGTGTTTCCGATGGGTTAGCCTTTGTGAATGTGGGAGGACGCTGGACAACAGAGGTTACGGGTACAAATATCCCCCCAGATTATCCTCGACGCTCTGTGATGACTGGAGGCCGTTGGGGTTACAGCAGTTTGCGCTATAAATGAGGAGTTTTAAGAGAACCCATTACCCATTACCCTTCTGCCGCGCGAAGCAGAGCTATAGAGAGAGACTTACAACAGACCGCGATAACGGATAAAAACCAGAATCACTGCCCACGATCCTAAAGCAACTTTCAGGGCGACTAAAATATTCAAAAAGGGAATAATTCCACCGCTTACGAGTGTACCTAACTCTCCTTGGGGTAGTTCTAGACCAACTAACGTAATGGCAGCTAAGACAATAAAGATTAAAACCGAGACCTTTTCCCAGGTGGAGGCTTTCCAACGCTCATAAATCTGTTCCATCCATTCTGACGGCGAAGTAATGGCAATTAAACCGATCGCCGTTCCCCCTGCAACACCAGCCGCAAATCCTCCTCCTGGACTCAGATGGCCGCGAATAGCCAACTCAATACAGACTAAAGCAGAGATAGTTGCCCCTAAACGAGCTAAAACAATCGAGGGTTGGTCGGTAAACTGGCGCACCATGGCTGAGGGTTGCTCATTGGCTAATAAGAATTTTGCGCCCATAATGGCGATCGTAAACACCACCACCTCAAAGATCGTATCGTAGAGCCGATTTCTAAAAATAATGCCTGAAACCGCATTCGGCACGCCACTATCTTGAACCACCAACTCCACCATGGAGATTTCTAAACCCTCCAATGTCGGATTTTTCATCACCAACATTTTCACTAAAAAAATCAGCCCTGCTGCCAAATAAAGCCATTTCATCCCCTTTTCCTCCTACTCATACCATTTCTCCCTTGGCCGTTAAGATCTCTTTTCAAGGCTAGGCATAGATAAACTGGTGACCTCATTAGGTAACTCCGTCTGCATAATTTCATAAAGCCGTTCTACCCGAATCGTCGTATGATAGGGTTTTGCCGTTTTCTCCTCTCCAGAAGGAATACAAGTGGCGTGAATTTCCTTATCGATCAGGGCCCGATCCAGGCTTGTGCGATCGCCATAGGAAACCAAATCGAGGCGCATATGATATTTATCCAACGTCTGCTGTAAGCCATCCATCAAAGCTTCAAACTGGGGATTTTTCTCATCTATGCCCTCAGAAATCATCCCCAAACGCATCACCAAAGACGATCGCACCGCTACCGCATATAAAGTAATAGCCAGCATTGTCCCTACCAGAGCCTCAGTCAAGGCCACATCTGCCCCACCCAGCACGGCATAGACTAGGGCGGCTACTGCTCCCAAGATCCCCCGAATCACCAACGCATGATAGGGATTCTTCTGAAGAACAACTAGACCGGCAGCCAATGGCAACAGGGCGATAATTAATAACGTCGAGATATCAGTCGTCATCATTCCCCCCACTGGAACAATAGGCCAACACATATCCCAACACGGTATTCCAAATCGCTAGAGAAATAATGCCCAACACCAGTAATGGCCATTCCCTGGGAATTTGGAGCAACAAACCGATAATCATACTCATAGAACCCAAAGTATCCGCGACCGAAAGACTATGGAGTTTAAACAAAACGGAGCGATCGCCCACTAGAGGCCAAGTGCCCCAAAACCAGAACACGATTCCCACGCCCATACAGACATAACTCAAGGTTGTAATCATTCTTCCCCCATCCGTTTAATCACATGGGCTAATAACATTAAGGCCGCATTGCCCACGCTTAAAATAATCACCCCTACCACCCCAATCATCCAATCATCCCGCAACACCGAGACAATTAAGATCATCATCGAGGTTTTGGTGGCAATACTGGCAAAGGCCAACATTTTCTGCCAAATATTATCATCCTGGCAAGCCTCATATAGGGGAATTAACAGGGCAAAAATCATTAAAACCAAAATTATCGTCATCTGCTTTTCCTCCGTCTCACCCAGTGAACTTCATACCACCCCCTAGCCTGATACCTGACGACGATGGTTTTGGGGGTAAAAGTAATTAAGAAAATATCTAAAAAGATTAATCCGGGAGTGCGGTTGGGTTTGACCTGCTCTAGGGTCGTCTCTTCTTCTTGATGGGGGCGCACCATCAACTCGATCGCCTCCTTGTAAGCGATGGGAATGGCGACTAGAATCTCCCACAGAGCATGTAACCAATCTTTTAAAACGGCTGGCGCAGTCACCGATCGCGGTAAGAGCAAAGCCACAGCAACGCCAATAATAATATTGGCCCGGCTCACATCGGAAGTGAGCAGAAACCAGATGGTCAATCGTAGTATTAGATCCAGGTATCCAATCATGGCAAGACCATCCAGAACAGCAGCAACAACATTAAACTCATCATCCCCATGAGATGGTCAAAGTGTTCGAGCATCCGAGGCAGTTTGACCATTGACTGGCGAAAGATGAGAAAGTAGGCGAGCCAACCCAGGGCGATCGTGGCCAGGGGTTTAACAATGTTGGCTAGGGTATAGGCTTGATAATAAACCACGTTTGCACCCACAAGTCCACCGATTAAGACTACCACGGCTAACCAAAAGCCAATCGATTGTTTTTTATCTCCCTCTTTTGCCGCTCTATGGGGCAAAAAGATCAGTTTAGCGAAGGAAATGGCAGTTCCCAAGGCGGCGATATTCATGCCGATGACTTGCCAAGGGAGCAGGGTTTTCATGGTGAGGACTTTTGCGCCAAAACCAGCCAGCAGGGGAAAACCGGAGATGGAGAAACTCGCCAGGGTAAGGGCAATCCACATGGGATTGGGAATGGGTTTCTGTTTCAATTCTTTCAGGTTCCGACTGGGTAAATTGCCTCCAATTAGGAAGAGAGCGGATTTCACCAATCCGTGGGTGAGGGCGTAGAAGCCTCCCACTTCGGGGGCTGCAAGGATAAAGCCCAATTGGGAAATGGTGTGAAAGGCTAACATGCGTTTGATATCTTTTTCAAACACGGCATAGCCCACTCCTAATACAGCCGTTCCCACGCCAAAGAAGCGCACAATGGGGTCAATATCTTCTAACATCAGGGCACAGCGCACTAGGGGAAAGACTCCTGTTTTCACCACAACTCCTGAGAGCAGGGCAGAAACGGGGCTTTCTGATTCTGAGTGGGTGAGGGGTAACCAGAGTCCGGAAATAAAGATCCCCCCTTTAGCCAGCAGTCCCAGAAAGATCAGGGCGATCGCCTCCGTGGGAGCATTGGTTAGGCCCGCAAAAGCAAAGGAGTTGTTGGCTTTATACACTAGGATCGTTCCCACCAAGTAGAAGAGCATGGCTACATTACTGACAAAGAGATAACGTAGACCGACCCAAATTGAGCGATCGCTCCTCGGATAAGCAATCAGCAGAAATGAGGCGATGCTAATCACTTCTAAGGCCACATAGACACTGAGGAAGTCGGCACAGATAAAGACTGAGTTTACGCTGCCCTGTAAGATAGTGAGCTGAGTATAAAAGAATGGAGTTTTATTACTGCGCCAACAGTAGAGCAGCACTGCCGCACAGACTAGGGCATTGGTTAATATAAAGAAACCACTTTGCTCATCGATGAGTAGGGTAACACCAAAACTATCGAGCAGTTCTAGGGGAGTCGCTTCCGGTTGTCGAAACACAAATGTGGCATAGGCAACGGAGACTAGGGTGACTCCAAAGGCTAGAAACCAATCTAGTCTCGGTAGGAGGTAAATCCCGAATCCGACAATAAAGGGAAGAATAAGCCAGGCGATGGTTAAAATAGTCATAGTGTATAGTTTTTCGCGATCGCCAGGTTTTTTTTCAGGATAATGCTGGAAAATCCAAGGAATAGGGGGATTAGGATACAGGCTTCTAACATCAACAGGGCTTACGGGGTCAGGGGTATGGGCTATGCTCTGGAAAGCTCTTTATAAAGAATACACAATTTCCGGTCTTTGAAAACCATCAATCTCTTAAGTCCACTAATCTGGAGATCTTCGAGATCTCCAATCAGGGTAAGACCATCCAGAACAGCAGCAAAAGCATTAAACTCATCATCCCCATCAGGTGGTCAAACTGTTCGAGCATCCGGGGGAGTCTGACGGTTGTCTGGCGCAAGATGAGCAAGTAGACGAGCCAACCGAGGGCAATAGTTGCGAGAGGTTTGACGATGTTGGCTAGGGTATAAGCTTGATAATAGAAGGCACTCACGCCCATGAGTCCACCGATTAAGATCGCGATCGCCAACCAGAAACCGATCGATTTCTTTTTACCGCCCTCTTCTAATCGTTCATGGGGTAAAAAGATTAATTTTCCATACATACTTGCTGTTCCCAAAGCAGCAATATTCATGGCGATCGTTTGCCAAGGCAGAAGGTTTTTCATCGTCAGGACTTTCGCCCCAAAACCCGAGAGCAAGGGAAAGCCAGAGATGGAGAAACTCGCCAAGGTGAGGGCGATCCACAGAGAATTCGGCATCGGGTTATGTTGCAATTCTTTTAGGTTCCGACTCGGTAAATTTCCCCCAATTAGGAAGAGGGTCGATTTGACCAGCCCATGGGTAAGGGCGTAGAAGCCTCCCACTTCGGGAGCAGCCAGAATAAAGCCCAATTGAGAAATGGTACTGAGGGCTAACATGCGCTTAATATCTTGCTCAAATACGGCATAACTGACTCCTAATAGGGCAGTGCCTACACCAAAGAAGCGCACAATGGGGTCAATATCTTCTAACATCAGGGCACAGCGAACCAGGGGAAAGACTCCAGTTTTCACCACCACGCCTGAGAGTAGGGCGGAAACTGGAGTTTCTGATTCTGAGTGGGTGAGGGGTAACCAGAGTCCGGATATAAAGATACCGCCTTTGGCCAGCAGTCCCAAAAAGATTAGGGCGATCGCCTCCGTGGGAGCATTGGTGAGGCCCCCAAAAGCAAAGGAGTTGTTGGCTTTATACACTAGGACAGTTCCCACCAAGTAAAATAGCATGGCCACATTACTGACAAAGAGATAGCGCAATCCTACCCAGATTACCCGATCGCTTCTCGAATAAGTAATCAACAAAAACGCGGCGATGCTAATCACTTCTAAGGCCACATAGACACTGAGAAAATCAGCACAGATAAAGACTGAGTTTACACTGCCCTGTAAGATCGTGAGCTGGGTATAAAAAAATGGAGTTTTATTACTGCGCCAACAGTAGAGCAGCACAGCCGTACAGACGAAGGCATTAGTGAGGATAAAGAAGGCACTTTGGCGATCGGCCATCAGGGTAACGCCAAAACTATCGAGCAGTTCCAGGGCAATGGGTTCCGGTTGCCGAAACACAAACGTAGCATAGGCAAAAGAGACTAGGGTTACCCCAAAAGCCAGAACCCAATCTAGTCTCGGTAGGAGGTAAATCCCTAATCCGACAATAAACGGAAGAATAAGCCAGGCGATCGTCAGGATGGTCATGGTGTATAGTTTTTCTCGATCGCCTTCGTTTCTAAGGTTGGGTTATCTTTTGCCAGTTTCATCACCCCCACAAGCATCAGCGCTTGAATGGAAAAGCCGATTACAATTGCCGTTAAAATCACCGCTTGGGGAACCGGATCGGCATACTCAACGGTTTTAGTTTCATCTAAAATGGGCGTAAACAGCCCCTCTCGTGAGGCGATCAAAATATAGTAGGCGATCACTCCGGTACTCATCACGTCCATGGAGATAATCTTCATTACCAGGTTCTTTTTCAGGATAATACCGAAAAATCCCAGCAATAGGGTGATTAGGATACAGGTTTCTAACATCAAAGGGGAATGGGGGAATGGGGAATGGGCACAAGGAGATGACTCCATGACTCCCGGCTCCTGGAAAAGCTCTTTCTCTTTCTAAAGAATACACAATTTTTTGCCCTTGAAAACCATCAGCACCTTCAGTCAACAGTAAGGAAAACCATTGGTTATCATCAAATGAAACAGAGTCTGCAAGTAGCCATTCATCAGGGAATCGAAGCATCCTTCGCCGGTTTAAGCTGGGAGCAGATCCCGGTGGAACTGTTGCCAGAGCATCAACCGTTAGGCTATCAATCGGCGATCGCCCTGAAATTATCAGCCTACAGCGATCGCCCTCCTGTCGATCTGGCAGAAGAACTGCTTGAGTTCCTCTCTGTTCAAGAGCATTTATCCGGGTTTTCCCTCTCTCTACGTTCTCCCGGTTGGATTCAATTTCATTATGGCGATCTCGCTTTAGTCAAGCAACTGCAAGCTCTGCCGCTCACTCCCTTAACCCTTGCCCATCATACCCCCTTCGTCGATCCCCATTCCCCAGAAGTATTGACCTGGCAAGTTGCCCATGCTCGCTGTTGTGCCCTCCTACGTTTAGCAGAGCATGGGGGCTTAATTGCTCTAGAACCATCTACATTAAAGATCGTCCAACCTCATCCCATACCTTGGTTAGATGGCGGCTACTTTCAACTCGTTCACCCCAGCGAACACACCTTAATCCGCTCCCTACTCTATATCTGGGATACTCTCCATGACGAGCCTACCGCCTCGCGCCTTTTGTCCTTAACTCGAACCTTAAGTCAAGATATCCTGAGATTTGAGCAAAATTGCCGCATTTGGGGATCGACATTAAAGGAAAATCCCCCACTTTCCCTCAGTCGTTTAGGATTATTGGCCATGGGCGGAAAAACCCTAAAAACCTTACTAGAACAAGGCTTAACCCTGAGTGCCCCCCCAGAATGGTAATCAAGTCCAGAGCCTGCCCCGATCCATCCGATGAAAAAATTTTCTTCAAGGGATGACAAACCCAAGTGAGTAAGTTATATTGACTATCGTGTGAGGAGCGAACCAGTGAGGACACCGAGACGAAACACGGCCAGTCGTCGGTGTCCTTTCTGATTTAAATCTAAAATTAAATCCCTTCACGAAAATAACCGGTAAAATCAAGCCATAAATCCAGATCGCTCCTTGGTATCATATTAGGGAAGTTTTGAAACATACGTCCTGAATTGATTATGGCAGCAGCAATTAAAAAAGGTTCAATGGTACGGGCTATCCAAGAAAAACTGGAAAATTCCCTAGAAGCTTCCGCAAGCGATACCCGTTTTCCTCCCTACATTTTTGAAACCCAAGGCGAGATCATGGACATCAAAGGTGACTACGCTCTAGTCAAATTTGGTCAGGTTCCTACCCCCAATATTTGGCTGCGTGTCGATCAACTAGAGTTGTTCAAATAACAAAAAACGAGACTTGGCCATGGTTAAAGCGAATCAATCGATCAATCCCCGTGTCGGTGTCATTGGAGCCGGAAAAGTTGGCAGCACTCTGGCGCAACGAATTGCAGAGAAAGACTTAGCCGACGTGGTTCTCTTGGATGTGATCGAAGGGATGCCCCAGGGCATCGCCTTAGATCTCATGGAAGCACGGGGAGTCGAACACCACGATCGCCAATTGATCGGTAGCAACAATTATGCGGATTTGGTCGGTTGCAATATAGTCGTGATTACCGCAGGGAAACCCCGCACACCTGGCATGAGTCGAGAAGAGTTGATCGAAATCAATGCCAAAATCGTTAAATCTGCTGTCAAAGAGGCGGTCAAGCACTGTCCCGAAGCCATCTTTATTTTGGTGACGAATCCCCTAGATGTGATGACCTATTTGGCGTGGAAAGTCAGTGGTCTCGATCCCAGTCGGGTGATGGGAATGGCAGGAGTTCTCGATTCGGCAAGGTTTGAAACCTTTATCTCCCTAGAGTTAGGATGCTCGATCGCCGATATTCAAACTCTGGTATTAGGAGGACATGGGGACTTAATGGTTCCCCTGCCTCGTTTTTCTACGGTTCGGGGGATTCCCATTACCGAACTGATGGAGACAGAAACCATCGATCGCCTCGTCGATCGCACCCGCAAAGGCGGTGCGGAAATTGTGCAACTGATGAAAACGGGTAGCGCTTATTATGCACCTGCATCCTCAGTCTGTCTGATGGTGGAAGCGGTGTTGCACAATCAATCCCGCTTTATGCCTGTAGCCGGATATCTGCAAGGCCAATATGGTTTAAATGATATCTATATGGGCGTTCCCTGTAAATTGGGATACAAGGGGATTGAGCAGATCCTAGAGTTACCCCTAGAAAAGTCAGAAATTGCTGCCCTCCGTGAGTCTGCCGAAGTCGTGCGTAAGGGTTTGGAAATGGTGGAAAGTTTAGTCGGCTTTGATTAGTCGCCAATAGGGAATAGGAAAAACCCGATTTACCCATTACCCATTACCCATTACCCATTACCCATTTTTCATTGATAGTGGAAAGCCTAATTTTTCCCGTTGCTCCAGATAGATGTGGGCAATCTTGCGGGCTAATGTGCGAATTCTGCCGATATAGCGGGTTCGTTCTGTTACGGCGATCGCGCCCCTGGCATCGAGGAGGTTAAAGCTATGGGAGCATTTGAGAACATAGTCTAAACCGGGAGTGACTAAGCCTTTGTCAATCAGTTGAGTGGCTTCTTGTTCATAGAGTGCAAACAACTTAAAGAGTAACTCTGGATTGGAGGCTTCAAAATTGTAGGTACATTGTTCGATCTCTCCTTGCAGGTGAATATCTCCATAGTTTAGGCGATCGCTCCATTGGATTGCCGCCAGCGCTTCCACGCTTTGCAAATACATAGCCAAACGCTCTAAACCATAGGTAATTTCAATGGCAACGGGATGGCAATCAATGCCTCCACATTGCTGAAAATAGGTAAATTGGGTCACTTCCATGCCATCGAGCCAAACTTCCCAACCCACTCCCCAAGCGCCGAGGGTGGGAGATTCCCAGTTATCTTCCACGAAGCGAATATCATGGTCTTCCGGCTGAATACCGAGAACCCGTAAGGAGTCGAGGTAAATGTCCTGAATATTATCGGGAGAGGGTTTCATCAGTACCTGATACTGGTAATAGTGCTGGTAACGGTTGGGGTTTTCGCCATAGCGTCCATCAGTGGGACGACGACAGGGTTCTACATAGGCGACAAACCAAGGTTCTGGCCCGATCGCCCTCAGAAACGTATGGGGACTCATGGTTCCTGCCCCTTTCTCCGTATCATAGGGCTGAACCACCAAACACCCGCGATCGGCCCAAAACTGATTTAAGGTAGTAATGACTGACTGAAAATTCATGCCCCAACTTTCCTCGATCGATCACAACAGTGTCTATTCTCTCTCAAAAGGGGAATGGGAAAATGGAGAATTGGCGATCGGCGATCGCCCGGTTTCCATATCCCCCACTCCCCCATTCACTCTTTGCCACTCCCCCATGACCTTAATTACGCTCACCGATCGCTCTTTGGAGTTAGAGACTTCCCCGATCGCCTTTACCCTACCTTTAACCGCTTGGGAGCGAACCCGCAGTCGCTATCAGACCCAAACTCCAGACGGCATCAGTGTTGAGTTACGATTACCCAGAGGAACCATTCTCCAAGATGGCGACCTCTTGCAAACGGCGATCGCCGATACCCTAGTGAAAGTGATCGCCAAACCGGAACCCGTCTTAGAAGTGACCTCCGAAACGGCGATCGGTCTCCTGCGAGCTGCCTATCATCTCGGAAATCGTCATATTCCCGTCGAAATTACCCCACACTACTTACGCTTAGAAATCGATCTCGTCTTAAAAACCTTATTAGAACAACTCGGACTCAACGTCACCGAAAAAATCGCCCCCTTCCAACCCGAACCGGGAGCCTATCACCATTAAACAATATTAAACAATTCATCAGAATCCCCAGCCTTTAGCGAACGCGGAAGCTGGCAAGGATATCAAAATTTTTGGATCGTAATATAACGCTGGGAGTCTAAGCTTAACCACTCATCTTGGCGTAACTCTTTCATCAACCGCGTCACAGTTACCCGAGTTGTGCCAATCGTATTCGCTAAATTCTGATGAGTCAACTTCACCGGTAGGCGTATCCCTTGCCCGTCCCTTGTCGGCTGGCCCATTTCCTGGGCTAATAATAACAGCAATTCTTCTAAGCGCTCTTTCACGCGCCGATGACCCACCAAAGCAAGAATCGCCTCAGTTTGCCGTAAACGACGCTCCAATTGATGCCATAAACTGCGGCATAGAAGAGGGGATTTTTCCATTTCAGCCAGGCTAAACCGCATTAACCCAACATTAGAAAGGGCAATAGCTTGATAACAGTCCCTTTCCATCATAGTTAAGGGCAGACCAAACGGCATAGAAGGCACAGCAAAGCCTAACAACGATTCATCACCATCGACTTGAACGACACTTAAACCGATCACCCCCCGGCAAACCACCCAAATATCGGTAGAATGCAACGGGATCATTTGGCCGGCAACAAAGTCTACTAAACTCCGACCTTTATAGAGGTCTTCGAGCAATTCACGGAACTGGATTTGAGAGTTAGAGGTCGGCAGAAATGAAGAAACCATGCCAAAATCCGGGTCTATTGAGTTGGTTCCCTTGCTAGTCTAGGGCGTTACATTCATAAATAGGTAATCGTTAGGTTAAGCTTTGGTATTGTAAAGTATAGTCCCCCCCCCGATCGCCCGATCTTCCTATCTCTCGTTAACTAGGGGAACTTTCCTGAATGCACTCTTTCTTTGCACTACAATCAAAACGATCTCACCTTTCAATGCTTTTTAGGCAATAGCCACAACATCTGAAACTATGGTTAAAACCTTACAGGGAGGAAAATATACCCTTGACGAAGAACTCGGTCAAGGGGGGTTTGGATTGACATTTAAGGCCACTCATCACTATTTGCATCAAGTCGTGGTGATTAAAACCCTGAATCAGTCAATCCGTAAACAACCGAATTTTCAGGAGTTTGTTCAAAAGTTTCAAGATGAGGCTCGCCGGTTAGCCCTCTGTGTGCATCCCCATATTGTGCGGGTGAGTGATTTCTTTACCGAAGATGGGATGCCCTATATGGTCATGGATTATATTCCAGGCCCAACATTAGCAGAATTAGTCCATCCCGATCGCCCCTTAAATGAAGCCGTGGCCATCCATTATATTCGCCAAATTGGAGCCGCCCTAGAGGGAGTACATCAAAAAGGCTTGTTACATCGGGATATTAAGCCCCAAAACATCCTTCTCCGGGAAGGAACCCAAGAAGTTGTCCTGATTGATTTTGGTATTGCTAGGGAATACGAGCAAAATTCACCCCAAACCCATACCAGTTTGGTCTCGGAAGGTTATGCTCCCATCGAGCAGTATATGCGATCGCAGCGTCGCAGTGCTGCCACAGATGTCTATGGACTAGCGGCCACCCTCTATACCTTACTGACCGCCAGAATCCCGATCGCCTCTATTTTACGCGATCGCCACCAAATGCCAAGCCCCAGAGACCTACAACCCCATCTGAGTCCTGCCATTAACCAAGCGGTACTGCGGGGAATGGCCCTAAATGCCGAAGACCGACCCCAAACCATTCCCCAATGGCTTCAGTTATTGCCCCAAAGCTCGCTCACCGCTCTGCCCACCACCCCCCAAAGCACAACCCCCACCCCCTCATCCACCAGCCAAGCTGCAACCATTGCCTTAGTTCCCCCATCCCCACCCCATCAGAGTTCCCCGGCTGCATCAGGAACCGCCACCCCTCAAACCACCACGGAACCTCGGCCGTCTGTTTGGCTACCTATTGTAGGATTCGTGGCGATCGCTGCTTTAATTGGAGGAGTAACCGCCACCCTACAACTGGCCAACCGCCCCTCTGATCCCATTGCTTCCCCTAGTCCCCAACCTTCGCCCTCGCCAACGCCTAAACCCACCCCTTCCCCCTCACCAACGCCTAAACCCACCCCCACACCCTCTCCAGTACCCACCCCCACACCCTCACCCTCGCCTAAACCCTCTCCAGTGCCCACCCCCACACCCGCACCTCAACCTAAACCCTCTCCAGTACCCACCCCTACACCCGCACCCGTACCCCCTCCCGCCCCCATTCCCACCCCCACACCCCAACCTACCGAACCCTCTCCCCCTCCCGTTGCCAGAGGGTTTCCCCCAGGAACCTCAGAAGCAGAAGTGCTAGAGGCCCTTGGAGAACCGACCCAGACCACATCAGGACTTTGGGGAACCGAAGCCATCAGTTATGATTTAGGCAAAATTCAATTAGGATATTTAGTCGATGCGAATAGTCGCCAGATTCGACAAACCGAAGTCTCTTTTGACCCCACCATTGACCGATTTATCAGCCGGGTTCTGGTTAACGGTTTATTAGGCAGCAATGCACCTCTAGAAGTGATCGACCAATTTGAGCGCGTGCTACAAGGCCAAAGCCAATATTATGATTTCTCCCACGAAAACTTTAACGGTGTCATTCAACTCGAAAGCGATGGCCGCATTTATGTAGGGGTTTGGGATAAACAGTTGAAATAGTTATAGCGCTTCGCGCTAGGTAATGGGTAACTGGTCATTTCTGTATCCCCCCATCTCCCCATCTCCCCATCTCCTTAGTACACTCTGCCTCGATAGACTCGTTTATGACGGGCTTTTTCTAAAGCGTTTTTCTCTGAGTTACCTAGAGAAGGCACAGGTTGCAGAGGGGGGAGCGTCTTGGAGTTGCTCTCCGATGGGGCAAAAGAGTCCACAGGATGCTCTACCACTTCATGATTGTTCAGGGAGTTGGCCAAGGATGGAGTTGATAGGGATTGGGCGTTTTCAAGATCTTGTTTTAACTCCAGCAGACAGGAGACTAGGGGATCGTTGTGAATGGTTAATCCTCCCAGAGCGGATAATACTTTTTTAGTACCTGCAATTACTTTTAGGGCTAGGGTATCGGGTTCAAAGGGGGGGAGAATATCGATCGCTCCATAGGCGATCGCTGCTTGTCGTTGCTGATGGTTAATTTCCGCCTCACTGCTTTCTAAGAGAATCACCGGCACTGGGTTATTATTCTCTAGGGAGCCACGACAGAATTGTTCTGGATCTAAATCTGGCGTTTGTCGATCCATGAGAATCACATGGGGCCGGGTTTTAGTGCTAGAGTTAATCTCCTGTAGTTGCTCAGATAAGCTGGCGGCTGATGCCGACAGAATCACTGCCAAATTTTGGGAGATTAACACTCTTTGCCATACCCACCGTTGGAAGTCGCAGGGTTGGCATAAAAGGACAGTTGCTCTTGGATTAGTCATAGAAGGATTAGACAACTTGATTTAGAGTAACATTGTGCAAATTCAGAACTATAAGCTAAGTTTATAACTTAATCTTTTGATTAACTGTTTTTAAAGTTTTCCTCAAGATTCGGTATAACAGAAAACAGTACAAAAATTCTGTATCATTTAATGCATTTAAGAGTCGAATTTTCTAGGCAAAATTAAAGCTTAGAGGATTAAGATCGGATGGACTCTGCTTATGGGACTTCCCAAAAGTAGGAAGAATCAATCCCTTGCCAAAGTTCCCAATGACACTTAAATTGTTTACCCAAGATCCGTGTATTTAAGAGATGAAAAAACAGTATTTGCGATTTAAGCTCAAGGTTTTCAGGCAGGCAACTTACCCAAAAATAAGTATTAAGGAACACTCACTCTGGTTTTGGGCAAGTCTGGGAGTGATGACGGCTTTAATTCCTTTGGGATGGCAGGCGATCGCCCAAGCCCAGACTCCAAATGGTTTGAGTAGTGACATCCCCGATCAAATGCAAATCATCCTCAATACGTTGTGGGTGATTTTTGCTGGAGTGCTGGTGTTTTTTATGAATGCTGGCTTTGCCATGCTAGAAACAGGCTTTTGCCGCCATAAAAGTGCTGTTAATATTTTAGCAAAAAATCTGATTGTGTTCGCCTTATCCTCTCTGGCCTTTTGGGCCACTGGCTTTGCCTTGATGTTTGGCGATGGTAACCCCTTTATTGGACTGCAAGGATTTTTCCTCAGTGGCCCTGACAATAGTCCAGCCGTGGGAGAAGCTTACGAAGGGATCTATCGCTCCCTAGATTGGGCTGCCATTCCCCTGAAAGCCAAATTTTTCTTTCAACTGGCCTTTGCGGGGACGGCCGCGACGATTGTCTCTGGAGCTGTGGCCGAACGGATTAAATTTGCCGCCTTTATCCTGTTTAGCGTGGGCTTAGTGGGATTGGCTTACAGCATTATTGGCCATTGGATTTGGGGCGATGGATGGCTCTCCCAACTGGGCTTTTGGGACTTTGCTGGCTCGACTGTTGTTCATTCTGTGGGCGGATGGGGAGCTTTTATGGGGGCGGTTTTATTGGGGCCGCGCATGGATAAATATCCAGATGGGCAAATTGCTGCCATTCCGGGCCATAATTTAGCGATTTCTACCCTAGGGTGTCTGATTTTGTGGTTGGGATGGTTTGGATTTAATCCGGGTTCGACGTTAACGGCCGATCCTGAAGCGATTACCCATATTATTCTGACTACGAATATGTCAGCGGCCGCTAGTGGGGTAACCGCTACGGTGGTTTCTTGGTTCTATTTTGGTAAGCCGGATCTGACGATGATTATTAATGGGATCTTGGCTGGGTTAGTTGCTGTTACGGCATCGTGTGCTTATGTCAATATGGGGAGCGCGATCGCCATTGGCATAATCTCTGGCATCATTGTGGTCTTTTCTGTCGTGTATTTGGAACAATGGCGCATTGATGACCCGGTAGGGGCGATTTCTGTCCATTTGGTCTGTGGGATCTGGGGAACATTGGCACTGGGCTTGTTTAGCGTGGGCCCCGATATTTATCCTTGGTATGGTGAAACGGCGGGCCCCTTGGCCGGCTTGCTTTTGGGGGGCGGCTATTCTCAGTTACTTAATCAGTTATTGGGGGTGCTGGCCGTTGGGTTTGCCATGATTGCGTTTAGTTTGCTGTTGTGGTTGAGCCTCAGTTTTACTGTGGGGATACGAGTGAGTCCCATGGAGGAGCAAGAGGGCTTGGATCTGAGCGAACATAGTATGGAAGCCTATAGTGGGTTTGTGAAAGAACAGGAGTGAGGAAGAAACGGGGACACGGGGACACGGGGACACGGAGAATGGGATGATATGAAATGCAAATATTATATGGACTGGGATGAATGGACTCGGATGGTTGGTTTAAACGGATTGAAGAGTTGGTGATGCTCCATTCTCCAAGCGGAGTTGAGGGGGAGATGACTCGGTTTCTGTTGGCGGAGTTTGAACGCTTGGGGGTGGAGGTGACGGTGGATTTGGCCGATAATGTGATTGCTAAAATTCCTGGTAAAGAGGGGAGTGGGGCGATCGCCATTACGGCCCATAAGGATGAAATTGGCGCTATTGTTAAGCGCATCAAACCCCAGGGACGGTTGGAGGTGGCTAGACTCGGAGGTTCGTTTCCTTGGGTGTATGGGGAGGGGGTGGTGGATATTTTGGGCGATCGCCGCACGATTTCCGGTATCCTCAGTTTTGGCTCCCGCCATGTTTCCCATGAGTCTCCCCAAAAGGTACAGCAGGAAACGAAACCTGTAGAGTGGGAAAAGGTTTGGATCGAAACCAAGCTCACTCAGGAGCAGTTACAAGAGGCTGGGGTGCGTCCGGGAACTCGCGTGGTCGTGGGGAAACACCGCAAGCGGGCGATGCGGTTACATGATTATATTGCTAGTTATACGTTGGATAATAAGGCCTCTGTTGCCATCCTCTTAGCCCTGGCCGAGCGCGTCAAAGAACCTCCCATCGATGTCTATTTGGTGGCTTCGGCGAAGGAAGAGGTGGGAGCCATGGGAGCCTTATATTTTAGCCAGCACCATCGCTTAGAAGCCTTGATCGCTCTGGAAATTTGCCCTTTAGCTCCAGAATATCCGATCGCCGATGGGGTGGCTCCGGTTCTGCTCTCCCAAGATAGTTATGGACTCTACGATGAGGGCTTAAATCAGGAATTACAGCAGGCCGCTGAAACTGCCCAAATTCCCATCCAACGGGCGATTCTCAGTGGCTTTGGTAGTGATGCCTCGATCGCCATGAAGCTCGGTCATGTGGCTCGTGGCGCGTGTCTGGGCTTCCCCACCCAGAATACCCATGGCTATGAAATTGCCCATTTAGGGGCGATCGGCAATTGTCTCGAAATTTTAGTGAGTTATGTCAGCTCAATTCAACCTTACGTCTGAGGATTGAATGGAATTTTTAAACTCTCTGGTTAGCAATCCTGATGATTCCCTGGATTTTTGTATCTCAGTATACCAAAAAAGTCATATATAAACCTTTCCTAAAAAACGTAAAGTTATGTAAACTGTTTATAGAGGGATGTGAATCTAGGCTTTCACAGGTTTTTCACATTCACATCCTATGATGATTTACATAAGGAACACACAAGCAAGGAATTTATTAGGAGCCGGTTATGTCTGTTAGTTTACCCTCAATCATCCAAGAACAATTCGTAAAACCCTTCAAATACTGGAACGATGGTGTCCAGGAAGCCATGTCCTACCAGAATGAAATGTATACTTACGTCCGTTCTTACAACCAAGAGAAACGTCTACAAGCCTATGGCTATGCCTGTGACATGGCTGAACAAAACATCAGAAGCTGCATTACTTGCTCTGAGCAAGGCTACAAAGTTTGGGTCAATCTCAAGTCCCTAGCCAATCAGCAGGCTAATGACGCTCAAAACCTGAACCTCAGCCCAGTCTTTTCCTAGTCCACCTCTAGGATGACGGTTCAAGACGGTTCAAGACGATTCAAAGAGTTTCAAACAGTAATCGTGCCGCTCCTTGAATACGCACCAGAGGTTCAACAGAGCGAGGCAAGGGAGGAAGATGAATCACAGTTTGCTCGCTATCAAAACCCAATTGGTCATGACGATCGCAACTATAGTTCCAAACCACATAGTTTTGATTAACCTCTAGATCCTTCAACGATGTACTTAATCGATGGTGTTCCGCTAAAATCGCCGGTTGATTCTGTACCACCCCAATAAATTCAGTATGCTCACGATCCTTGAGCTTTTTCTGGGCTGTAACTACCCGTTTTCTCAGGGTGCGGAGTTCGCCCATAAACTCGGTACGTCCGAGAACATCTTGATATTTAATCCATAATTTGAACACCCAGGCTAACCAGTCGGCTAGGGCTGTGGGCATTTCTAGAAATCGCAGTAAGTGGCCAGTGGGAGCAGTATCCAGGATGATTAAATCTTGCTCTTGACTCTCTAAGAGTTCCATCACAGCTAAGAGAGCTAAGATTTCATCAATTCCAGGAAAAGAGAGGGAGACCAGTTTGCGCCAAGCTTCCGGGCCATAGAGTAATTTTAGGTTTTCCTGGGTGGGAGAATCGCCACTAATCATTTCAGCGAGTTCCCACAAATAGGCTTCGCGAAATTGATTGAGGAGAACTTGAGAATTAATTTCAGCGGCCGTGAGATTGGGGAGATCGATCGCCTGGGGATCGTGGTCTAAAGGCTGGCCGAAGGCATCCCCCAAGGAATGGGCCGGATCGATAGAAATCACCCGCACTCGTCTTTCGGGGTGGGTTTTTGCCATTCCCCAGGCGATCGCCGCCGCCACAGTAGTTTTACCCACTCCGCCTTTACCCCCAACAATCGTTAAGCGGCGCTGTTGGTCAATAAAATCGGGTAAACTCGGTGGGATGCGATCGGGCCAAGTCACCTCAGTTAAGGCGCTCTGTGCCCCATCCTGCATCGTCACCGGAGACATCTGCGCCATCACTCGATCTAACGCTTCACCTCCCAAGGGAGGAGTAGCCAATTGAGCGATCCCCAAAAGGGGCAAACCCTGCACCAGTTCCTGAAATCCGGGGAGAATCTGCTGCTGCTCTGCATAGCGGTCTCGATCTCCTGGGGATAAATCCTCCGATCCCGCTACCAACCGATTCACCCAAACCCCACCCAAAGGAATCTGCAACCCTTGTAGAGACGTGACAAACCGCCGGGTTTCTTCTAAACTCATGGCTTCAGCAATTCCCACCACCACGCAACGGGTGCGGTCTCGATCTTGCAATAAGGCCCGTCCCGTTTGCAGATCCCCTTTCATGTCCTGTAAAAACTCATCCCCCCGATCCCCCTGATAGCGACCGGTAAACGCTTCACTGATAGCGCGGTGCTTTTCCTGGAATAAATCCAGCGCTTCTAAAAACTGATCGAGAAAATCCATTAATCCCAACAGGTTGAGTGCATGGCCACTAGGGGCCATATCCACCACCACCCGGTCTACCTCTTCCTCCCGCAACAGACGCTGAATTTCTAAGATTCCCATTAATTCATCGAGTCCCGGCCAACTTAAATCCCAGACGGGGGTTAAATCTTCGGCCGAGGCAAAACTTCCCCGTTCCACCAGCAGTTGTAGGACTTCACCGTAGCGCTGTTTAAAGTCTTGTAGTAAGGTGGCTGCATCCAGAGCTTGGACTTCTAGATTAGGTAGATCGGGCAGAGAAAGGCGATCGCCAGTCACCGGACATTGCAACACATCCCCCAAGGAATGGGCCGGATCGGTCGAGAGCAGTAAAACTTTCTCTTCGGGGAACCGTTGGCCCCAATAGCGAGCAAACCCACAGGATAGGGTGGTTTTCCCCACGCCCCCTTTCCCACTCAAGAGCAATAGTTGTAGGCGATCGTATGAATTCATAGCACCAGGATCGGTTGTCCATCCCCTATGGTACTACCAGTTTTACTCTGAAACATCTCCACTGGTATTGCGAGTAATTAACTCTACCGCATCATAGCCATCCACTTCCTTTAAATACACTTTCACATTTTCTTCCCTAGAGGTCGGCAATTGTTTCCCACTAAAATCAGGATGAATGGGTAATTCTCGATGACCCCTGTCCACCAACACCACCAGCCAAATTTCTGCGGGTCTACCATAATCACTCACCGCATTCAGGGCCGCTCGAATGGTTCGCCCTTTGTAGATCACATCATCCACTAAAACTACGGTTTTGCCCGACAAATCCAGGGGAATTTCCGTTTTTGCTGGAGTTCGCATACCAATTTGATCCAAATCATCCCGATAAAAGGTAACATCTAAGGCTCCAACTGGAACGGAGGTTTGTTCGAGCAGCGTAATTTGTTCGGCAATTAAATGGGCTAAAGGGACTCCACGGGTATGGATTCCCAATAGCACAATTTGCGATAATTCCCCAGATTTTTCTATAATCTGGGAGGCTAACCGAGTTAAGGTGCGACGAATTTCGTGGGCATCAAGAATTTCAACAATTTGAGCGGTCATGATCGCAGACAGATAGGGCGTTATTGCAGCAAGGAGAGGGAGAATAGATGTTTTAATTATCGTCGATCCACGTGAAAAAAGCGAGGGTCTTCAACCCGTTAGCTCTGAGCCAGTCCAGTGGGCGATCCTACAGTACGAATCCCAGACCAATCCCTAGCCCTAACCACAGTAAAAAACAAGAGCGGGTGAGGGTGAGGGCTTGGGTGATGGAGTGGGGGGTAATGGGGTGGATTGGATCGCCTAAAGGGGGTTTAATTTTGATCGTTCCTCGATAGGTATTGACTCCCCCTAATTGAACTCCTAGGATGGCCGCATAGACACATTCACTCCATCCAGAATTGGGACTAGGGTCGTGGATTGCATCCCGTTGACATAGGGCCCAAACTTTTTTTAATTGACCGGATAATAGACCCAAGGTAATCACTGTTAAGCGACAGGGAAGCCAGGTGAGGAAGTCTTCGAGTTTGGCACTAAACCAACCCATATATAAGTAGGGGGGTTCTCGATAGCCAATCATGGAATCTAAGGTGCTGGCTGCTTTGTACCCCATGGCCAGAGGGAGAGGCCCTAAACCGGGAATTAGAGTGCCCAAAATAGCATAAAATAGGGGCGCTGTCACACCATCAATGGCATTTTCAGCTAGAGTTTCTAGGATAGCTCGAAGAATTTCTGGTTCATCTAGGGTTTGGGTCTCTCGACCCACATACAGACTGAGCTTTTCACGGGCGCTGTCGAGATCCCCAGCTTGTAGAGGATGGAGGACATCTAGAGCTGCATGGTGTAAACTTCTGCCAGCAAAACAACTGGCTAGAAGTAGACTTTCGATACTGATTCCTAGGAGGGGATGAACCGTGTTAGCCAGCCCGATGATTCTATCACTAACTAGGGCAGCCGTGCCTATAACCGTAAGACCTAGGGCAACTCCTGCCCACCGTTGGCTTAGGGGAGAGTGGCAACATTTGAGAATAAGCTGACTTCCTTGGGCGATCGATTTTCCCATTAGTTGAACGGGATGGGGCCAATGCCAAGGATCGCCGATCAGAAAATCTAGAATTGAGGCGATCGCTAAACCGATCGGAGGCCAGAAGAACACCATAAGTTTTTGCACTAAACCACAAAATTACTGGCTTCTCCTTGGGAGGCTTGCCAACTACGAGCATCGAAGTACAGGTCTTCTAGGGAAATAGTATACAACGATTCTTTGAGTTTTTGATGGAGCCGATTCCATAAGCTATAGGTTACCCAGTCTTCCACTTGATTGTTATCGGGAGGAGAATCGGCCAGAGGGGGAAAGGTTTCTCCCACTGCTTCGAGAATTTGCCCTAGAGAAATATGGGCCGGTTGATGGGCTAAACCGTAGCCTCCTTGGGCCCCTCGAAGGGAATAAACTAGACCTGCTTCTCGCAGTTGAATCAGCAGTTTTTCTAAATAGGCTGCCGAGATCTGTTGACGAGTGGCGATCGCTTGTACAGATGAGGGCCCATATCCCGGTTGTAAGGTTAAATCTAACAGGGCCTTAACACTATAATGTCCACGGGTTGTCAACTTCATCTTCTGGGCAATCTATGGATGGGATGGGGGGACTTATGATCTTGATGAAATTCCTAACCATGCTTCAGTTAGGATCGGGGTGTCGGAGGTCACGATTTTATTCTGACATGGGTCAACTTTTGTGCGAGAGGTTGTAATATATTGTTACTAGCCGGTGAAAAGAACAACTTTTTTTTTCGGCAAACATCAGTTAAACTGAAAACAGTTCTAAATCAAGTCGTTAAGTGATGAGTAAAACAGAGAAAATGAAACCTCTAGTTGGTCAAGAGTTAGTTAACAAGGTTAAAGAGCTAGACCACCTGAGCAAAGAGGATAAAGCCAAAGAATGTGGCTACTCTACCACCACGAAAGGTGGGGTAGAGCGGGTGAATATGATGAAATTCCTCAATGCATTAATCGACGCTGAAGGAATTGAGCTAGATGGGAAAAACTCATCGAATGGGCGAGGTGGACGCAGCGCCAGCTATCGGATTAGTGTGCAATCGAATGGTAACTTACTGATCGGGGCAGCCTATACTAAGCAGATGGATCTGCAACCGGGTGATGAGTTTGAAATTTCTTTAGGCCGCAAACATATTCATCTCAAGCAAATCGGATCTGAAGCTAATGGTGACGACTAAGCCTTGACTCCCCCCTTTCGGATCGACTAATGGGCGATCTAACCTCCTGAATCCACGCCTGTGAAGGGATCTGGAGCGGAGAAATGCAGGAAAAAGACCCCAGAACACACCCATTCTGGAGAAGTCCCCAAAAGAGTAAGGATTCTTAACCTGATTTCTCCCTAGGGCTGGGGTAGAATGAAAAGGGTTTTCAACGCATCAAGTGCAATGAATGCAGATACATTTAATTTTGAGAGTCACTCCCCTACCTGTCCCATTTGTCATCGAGTTCAGGTCTTACCTTTAGAACAGTTGAACAGTGGACTCTATATCTGTCCCTATTGTCAGCAACGATTAGTGGTCAGTAAGAGTGGCCATTATGTGCGCGATCCATTCATGTTGAAACCTTTTATTTCCAGTCAATTATTGCGCCGCCAAAGTCATCCCCTAGCGAGGGCGATCAGGGACTGTGGAAGTGCTAAACCCCCCTATTGGATTACAGTGATGGTGAGTATTGTCCTGTTTAGTTTTGCCTTAGCTGCGACTGAACGGGTAAAACCGGTAGAGAATCCGATCCCCCATTGGATGGAAGAAGGGAGTCAGATTATGCGATCGCTACATCCATAAGCTGGAACTCGAACCGGAAGGGGAAAGGGCTGAAGATTTGGTCACCAATGTCCATCCTTCTGCCGCTCCTAAGCGTTGGACTCCGTTGGGAAACCGAGCTTCGAGTTCCTGTAACCCCGGTGGATCTAAAAGGAGATAGGGTTGGGGATATTGAGACCAAGTTGCTAGAATTTGGTCGAATTTAGCAGGAATCAAGCGGCGATCGCTATAAAAATCTAGAGATGGTCGGCCATGGGGATAATTGGTCATAATCGGTTGTTGCACAGGAGTATGGGCAATTAACACTTGGGCAACCGGTTTAACGGCAAATCCTTCTTCAAGTTCCCACACCCAAACGGGAGAAGCCATCAATAGCAATAAGGAAAGATAACAACCCCAGGCCAAAATCCCAACAAACTGATAATCGCCCTGTTGAAACAAAAAACTCACCACCGTCAGTGTCACCGCAACCGATCCCACCACTGCAAGAATCATCCAATTGGAAACTCTTTGAGCGATCGCCAGATAAAAAGTAGCGCCCCAAGCGACTAAGGCCAAGCTGCAAAAACACCCGGTTAAGGTTTGGATAAACCGGGTCTTTAATCGGGGAATTCCTTGGGAATAGGCCCTCCAAAACTCCGTCAGTTGTGCCCCTCCTGCTAACGCTAAAGCCGGATACAAAGGCAGCACATACCAAGGTAACTTGGTACTCATGATCGAAATAGCCGTAAAATAAACACTGGCCCAAACTAAAACTAACTTGCCCCAACTCCAACGGCGATTTTGCCAAGCCAATCGCAAACCAGGAATAAAAATCAACCACCAGGGCGCTGATAATTTCAGAATTTCCAACAGATAATACCACGGGGGGCCAGAGCGATTTTCTACTGACTGCCAAATGCGACTTAAGGATTGATGCACTAAACCGGTTTCTAGAAACGGGTTACCATAATGGAGTAGTTGCATACCATACCAGAGAGTGACGGGAGTCAAACCCAGGATAATCCCCATCCACAGATACTCAGACTTGAGCAAACGGGGGGTATCCCAGGCTAAAAAAATCAGGGCGATCGTGCCTAACAACAGGGCTAAAATACTTTTAGTCAGAGCAATTAAACCCAAGCCTAATCCCACGCCCAAACTATAGACAAGATTGCGCCGTCCCTTCAAGGCAAACAGCACCATCAGGAGTAAAAAACATAAAACTGGCCCATCTAACATGGCTAACCGGCCATGGCGAACCACGGGTAATAAGGTTAAATAAATCAGTGTCGAAAAAAGGGCCGGTAGTCGTTGGCGAAACAGCTCTAAACCGAGACCATAAAAGAGAGGAACGGAGGTCGCACTTAGGAGGGCAGAAGGTAAACGAGTGGCCCATTCATTGACACCCACCCCCTGATACATCAAGGCAATTAACCAATGAACCAGGGGGGGTTTATTAAAATAGGGCAATCCCGATAAGGTGGGAAAGATCCAACCCTCCCAACTCGAAGAGCGGCTGATATTACGAGCGACTTGGGCGATCGTCCCTTCATCCCAATCTCTTAAGGGTACTCCCCCTAAATTAATCGTAAATAGCACGAGGGCGGCTACCAAAAATCCCAAGGCCCAAAAGCGATCGATACGATGATCCACTCTCTGAAAAGACTTGGGCAATTGAATAGACCAAAAATTACGGTACATGGAAGTCAGGAGTGGGAAGTCAGGAGTAATTGAGGATTGCTATCAACTGCTATAGTATACGCTTTCAGTGGAGAGCGTTTCTGTTCGGCAAGCGAAGAGCTTACCGATTATCGATTACCCGTGCTTGAATTGGAGGCTGAGTCTATGGTTAAACAAGTGCATCGAGTCGAACGGCATACAGGAGGTCGAGGGTCAAAAATTGCGGCTACTGCGATTATTTGGCCCTGTGCGGTGGCTATGTTAGCGATTTGTATTCCGATTGTAAAAGTGGTGAAGAGCGAGTTGGTTCCCCTAGCGGTGATTTTGGGGGCGAGTGGGAGTACGGCTTTAGTTTGGTTTAGTCCGGCGATCGCCTCTGGAAAACAGGAGAATGAGTGGGATGGATCGGCTGAAATCCTGGCTTCTCAAGGTGTTGATGCGGCTCAATGGACAGAAAGTACAAGCTTAGTGAAAACGGTTGACTCAGAGGAGATGAGTCCCCAAAGTTGGAGTCATGCATCAGAATCGAATCAGGAATCGATTACCCCGATTTTGCCCCTGTGGTAGTCTAAGGGTTTTATATTGATTTTGGCCCAATTTTGCTTAAACAACATGGCACAATTAAGGGTACATTAATTATCGCGATCGGAGATTAGGTTTTATGACGATTCTTCCTCAACTGCAACCCGCTTTAGCCCAAGGACGGGCCCTGAAGGTGATTAGTGGGTTGATGAATTTTGATGCAGATCGCACAGCGATGGTGGTTAAGGCGGCCGATCGCGGGGGCGCAACGTTTGTCGATATGGCTGCCGATCCGGATTTGGTTCGCCTGTGCCGCAGTTTGACGGGTCTACCCCTGTGTGTTTCTGCCGTTGAGCCGCAGAAATTTGTGGCCGCAGTGGACGCGGGAGCGGATTTGATTGAGATTGGGAATTTTGATGCGTTTTACGCCCAAGGACGGCGATTTGAGGCGGATGAGGTGTTGGCGCTAACCCAAGAAGTGCGATCGCTGCTTCCCGATATTATGCTCTCGGTGACGGTTCCCCACATTTTACCCTTGGATGAACAGGTACAGTTAGCTCAAGCGCTGGTAGCTGAAGGTGCGGATGTGATTCAAACGGAAGGGGGAACGAGCAGTCAACCTACCCATTCGGGCACATTGGGGTTAATTGAAAAAGCGGCTCCTACCTTGGCGGCTGCCTATGAAATTTCCCGTGGGGTAGAGGTTCCTGTTTTATGCGCTTCTGGCTTGTCTAATGTTACTGCACCGATGGCGATCGCGGCGGGCGCTCAAGGTATTGGCGTGGGTTCAGCCATTAACCGGTTAGATAATGAGGTGGCAATGGTGGCTGTGGTGCGCTCTCTGGTGGAAGCGTTGAAGGAGGCGATCGTCCTCCACTCTTAAGTATATAGTCGATTCGATTAAGGTTGAGACACCTCGATTGATTTACAAGGCCGGTATATGTAGGGGCTTTCCGGCCGCCCCTACAACCTGAGTCTCATTGTTAATCGAATGAACTATATATTACTTACCGTGCTTCCCGTTGTCATCATAATAGTTAACCAAAATATAGTCAGATATAAACAAGACATGGATTCTATTGCAAAAATCCCCTTCATTTTGGCTTTGAGAGATTAATTCTCCTTGGGTGAACTACGCACCTCTCTATCCCATAGCCCATAAAGGCATTTGGGA
>NZ_JAQPOK010000077.1 GCF_030068445.1 Roseofilum halophilum BLCC-M91
GCCGCAGGACTTGCGGTGTCAGTCTGTGGAGCGAGTGTAAGACCAGAGCGGAGTAAATCCGTAAAGGCAACTGCTATGAAGCAGAAACCTAAATTGTGAGGTTTAGGAATCACCGCCCTTCTAGGGCGGTGAGGATGTCAACCAAACGGGGATTAATGGGCATTGCTTTTGCCAACGGTGAGTTGAATGGCTAGGGCCAATAATCCTACCGTAGTCAGGGCAAATACGCCAGTCGCTAATAGTCCCATTCCCATGACAAGGGTACGGACGGCTGCACCGATATTGAGGGCGATCGCATTTTTGGTCGCGAGGGGTTTTTCTGCAAAGGTTTGGATAATGGACAGGGAGAGGAAATAGAGAAAGTAGGCGATCGTCCCACTCATGAGTGCGCCGGTTAAACAACGCACCGGGGTAACATTGCCGGAAATAGGGGGTTTCTGGTTTTCAGTCATGGTTACTATTCACTCACTTTAATGCCTGTGGGGGAAAATTGAGCCACCCACAACTTCAGATCCGGGTGGTGTAATTCTTGTTCGATGTAGGCTTTAATTCGCTCGGCTTCTGAATGGGACTCCGTAAGGGCAAATACAGTAGAGCCTGAACCCGACATCAGTGTACCGATCGCCCCGGCTTCTATAAATCGTTGTTTCAAGCTGACCAGTTGGGGATATTCGGGTAAAACAATTTTTTCAAAATCATTCCGTAATTCTTCGGTGATGATGGCACTATCTTTGCTGGCGATCGCCCTCACTATCGGCCCGGAGTGAACTTTTTGACCGTAGGCTTCAATATGTTCCGGGTCGCGAATGTAGGTTTCTTCATAGGTAGCACGATAGGTTTGATACGCCCAAGCGGTGGAGATCTTCACGCTCTCGTACTTCGCCAATACCACATACAATTGATCCAAATCCGGCAGAGGCGATAACTTTTCTCCCCGTCCTGTGGCTAAAGCGGTTCCCCCTCGGATGCAAAAGGGCACATCTGACCCCAACACAGCCCCTAACTGTTCGCATTCTCCCTGGGTTAAGCCCAAATTCCATAATAAATTTATTCCCACGACTACAGCGGCCGCATTACTCGACCCTCCGGCTAACCCAGCAGCCACAGGAATTTTCTTTGTAATGTAAATATTTACGCCACCATATCGAGCAAAGGCTTCGGGAAACTCGGAGCGCATTAATTCTGCCGCACGATAGGCTAAGTTGCTGGAGTCACAGGGAACATCGGGATGGTTGCAGGTGACGCGAATGCTATCTGTACCGGAGGGTTCGATATGAATGCGATCGCACAAATCCACACTTTGCATGATCATGGCCAATTCATGATAGCCATCGGCGCGATCGCCGACAATCTCCAGATACAAATTAATTTTCGCGCACGCTAAGAGGGTATATGAACGCATGGTTTAGGAGTTGGGGGAGAGGGGTTCGATATGGCGGGCATTTTCCGGCAGATCGGAAAACTTTTGCCCTTGGGTTCTGGCTTGGAACATATACAACCCCAAAGGAGTATTCACTAAGTCTACAATATCAGCCCTCCCTAAGAGCATTTTGGCGCTGGTCATGGGGACTTCTTTAAGCATCCAGCGTGTTGTCCGATAGAGGGTTTCTTTGAGAGTCAGGGGACGCATCAACTCTACCCCATGGAGTTGATGCAGATAGCGGTTCGACTCTCCATAGCGATACCATTGTTTTTGCAGCTCCTTGAGGGTGCGACGGTGGCGATGTTTGACGGTTGCATCGGGGACAAATTCATGTTTCCAGTCGGTTTCGCGCAAAATACGCCAGCACATATCCGCATCTCCTCCGGTGGTTAGATAGGGGCGAAATAATCCCACTTGCTCGAAAATTGAGCGACGCACGGCTAAATTGGCAGTTTGTCCATAGGGACAGAAGGCGTTAGCGAGGGTATGTTTTTGGGAGAGGGTTTCTTGGCGATCGGCGTGTTGTTCCAGTAGAGTAGTGCCAGCAAGAGCGATAATTTCGCCCACAGATAAACCAATTTCTGGCTTGGCAAAGGGTTTGATGAGGTTTTCTAACCATTGCGGTTGGGGACGACAGTCGGCATCCGTAAAGGCGAGAATGTCATACTGAGCGGTTTTGATGCCCAGGTTTCGCGCTGCATAGGAACTTTGGATCTGGGTTTGACTGAGGGGTTTAAGGTTGGGCAAGTCAGCAGAGTGGAGGATTTCCGAGGTGCGATCGCAGCTACCATTGTCTACAATCAGGTATTCTAGGCGATCGCTCGGATAAGTCTGCTGCCGAAACCCCTGCAACAACTCCGGTAAATCCTCCTCACCGTTATACACCGGCACAATAACCGAAACCTGGGGAAAAAAAGACGCATTCATAATTTTGGGAAATATAGACATTTCAAGGGAGATTTAGGGGGAGTAGGTGGTTCCCGATTCCCCCAAAGCTATACTATGGGCTGTAGTCAAGAATTAGAAACCGTATGGATTGGCAATTGTTGAGCTTAAGTTTCGCAGCCGTATTCTTATCCGAGTTAGGAGATAAAAGTCAGGTGGCGGCGATCGCCCTTAGCGGAACATCCCGCTCTCCCCGCGCCGTATTTCTGGGCACAGCAGCCGCCCTGTTATTAGCCAGTTTTCTAGGAGTAATTGTCGGTGAAGGAACCGCAGCCATTTTACCAACCAAGCTGTTAAAGGCGATCGCAGCCTTGGGATTTGCAATCATGGCCGTGCGTTTACTCTGGCCAGAACAAGACATTCCCCAAGATTTTGATCCCGACTAGATCATCCCGTGAACTACCCACACTGACCTGACGGTACAGTGTGGGCTTCCAACTTCACAGAAGATTGCCTCATCTTGGATTTACGTCCGCGAATGGGTCTTACATCCTCTCCATTGGCGTTTGCCTCCCCCGTCCCAGAGGAGGACAGCATTCTGATACCTTCTGCTCTAATATTTATTGCTGCATTACCATCTCTATCGTGATGAGTCTTGCAACTAGGACAAGTCCAAGTTCTCACATCTAGCGGTAATTCCGATATTTGGTAATGGCAATTAGAGCAGAGTTTGGAGCTAGGAAACCATCGATTTATTTCTACCAATCTCCCACCACTACGTTCTAATTTGTAGCTCAGGAAGTTTACGAAGGTTCCCCATCCTGTATCAGATATTGCCTTGGCTAGTTTAGGGTTACGAACCATGCCCTTGACGTTTAGGTTTTCGACTACTACGACTTGATTGCTATCAACTATCTTTCTAGATAGTTTGTGTAGGTAGTCTTGGCGGACATTGCTAACCTGTTCGTATACCAATAAAGAATTAAGTCCAGATTGAGACAAGCCTTTGCCAGTTGCTTTATAGGTTTCGATACATTGGTTTAACCCATAATTCCACCACCAACGCGCACATCCAAAATGTTGAGCTAACACTTGAATTTGTTCGTCTGTGGGGTAGAGCCTGACT